>NZ_BORF01000010.1:0-182592 GCF_018333035.1 Bacillus sp. J41TS8 | reverse complement strand
AGAATTTCTTGTGTAGAACATTAGAATGACACCGTCCTTTTCAATCCTTTTCTTTATTATAAAATGAAAAAATGGATAATTTAAGGAAAAAAATAAGACTGTCGAGATTTTCTCGACAGCCTGAGGACCATGGTTCGCCATGGTCCTTTTCTTCAGTTCCTCAGCTCCTCCAGCGTCTCTTCCCACCGCCGCAAAACCGCCGCTTCATCCTTCAGCTCAATCTGAACGCCGGAGATGATATCGGCGTATTTTGCGATATCTTCCCGGGCCGCTTCGACGGTGCCGGCGAAGCGCGCTCTCGGGTGTTTGGCGTCTTTTAATTCGGGCAGTTTTTTTAAAGACAGCCGCACATAATGTGCTTTGCCTTTCCAGCAAGTGACGAAGAGCGCCCGGCCTGTTCTCGCGATGTTCGCGGTTGTCGTTGTGCCTTGCCAGAGAGCCAGGCGGATGTCGGTTTTGTTCAAGGCGAGGATTTCACCGGCGCTGATCATCGCTGTGTGCGGCCAGCCTTCTTCTGTGACGGTCTGGAGCATCATCGCTTCGCGCCGCTTTCCGGCGAGTTTCTCTCCGTTTAACAGCTGAAATAATTCGTTTGATAGCTGAGCCATGCCGGATGCCTCCCTTTAGATTTTCCGATCTGGAACCGCTGGCACTTGTACGGCTGTTTCGACTTCAGAAGGGTCGATTTTAAAGGCCGGATTGTATTTTTCAGGATTTGTGATCGTCTCCGGCTCCGATGATCTCCAAGTGAAAAAGCAGTGCTGACATTGATAAACTTCCCAGGCTCCTTCAACGGGTGACTTGCTGACGGTTTCCGCTTTTTTTAATTCGCAGCGCGGACATGTATGCATGATGAAACACTCTCCTCTTTTATTGATTTAGCAGATTCATTAGTTTCGCTTCCCACTCTTTCGTTCCTATAGGGGAATCGAGCGGTTGTGAATAGTGTCCTCTTGTTTCCGGGGCCACAGGTGTTGTCGCGTCCAAGATCATTTTGTGGGTGATTCCCGCCGGTTCAGAACCCGGGTCAAGCGCCAGAACGGATAAATCCGGGATAATGACTGCATCGTGTTTTGGATGCATTTTCGTTGAAATGGCCCACATCACTTGCGGGAGATTAAACGGATCGACGTCTTCGTCAACGAGGATCACCATTTTGCAGTAGCCGAGGCCGTGCGGCGTCGTCAGCGCGCGCATACCGACAGCTTTGGCGAATCCGCCGTAGCGGCTTTTCGTTGAGACAATGGCGATCAAGCCGTGTGTATACATCGCGTTTACCGCGACAATTTCATTCGGATAGGCCTCTTTTAGCTGCTGGTAAAGCGGCACACATGTATTAATGCCGACCATGTAGTCAACCTCAGTCCAAGGCATGCCTAAATAGAGGTGTTCAAAAATCGGGTTGTTGCGGTGGCAGACGCGCTTGATTTTGATGATCGGCATGCTTCTTCCGCCTGAATAGTGGCCGGTAAACTCGCCGAACGGGCCTTCATACTCGCGTTCGCCCGCCAGGATCTCACCTTCGAGAACCACTTCCGCGCCCCATGGGATATCTAAGTTAGACAGTTTTGATTTGACGATTTTATAAGGTTCACCTTGCAAGGCCCCTGCCATTTCGTATTCTGATTGATCGTATAAGAGCGGTGTGGATGCCGCCGTTGCAATGACCGGTTCGCAGCCGAGCGCAATCGTGACAGGCAGGTTTTCGCCGCGCTCTTCAGCCTGACGCAGGTGGATTGCAATATCATGCTGCGGGACGGGCTGAATGCCGAGACGGTCTTTTCCTTTTACCTGCAGTCTGTACATGCCGACGTTTTGTTTGCCGAAGTGTTCCGGATCCTCGACATCTCTGGAAATGACGCATGCCTTGTCTAAATAAAAGCCGCCGTCGCCCTGATTGATGCGGAAGAGCGGCAGAATGTCAAACAGGTTGATGTCTTCTGTGATGTCGTTTTCGTGAAACGGCGCTGTCTCCTCTCTTTGCACTTTTACAGGAAATTGATCATAGCGGCGTGCGAATTCAAAGAACTGTTCTTTGACCGGCGTGTCTTTCGGAAGGCCGAGCATTAACGCGTGGTTCGGCCAGGAGCTGATGACATTCAGGGCGATTTGGGCATTGTTATAGCCGTAAATGTTGTTGAATAAAAGAGCGGGTGATTTGTCTCCGAGGTTATTGGCGGCGCGTGCAGCGGCACCCAAATCGGGTTCCGGCTTCACCTCTTCCTGAACTTCAAGAAGCTGTCCTTCTTTTTTCAGCGTGTTTAAAAAATCTCTAAAATCTTGATAAGCCATTCTGTTATCCTCCTTATTTCTTCTGTTTCATTCCTTCCCAGCGCTTCGCTTCAGACAGATGGATTCCAAATTGGTCCAGCGTCCGGAATACGATATGGTCGACCATTTCGGTCAAATTTTGGGGATGATTATAAAAAGCCGGCATCGGCGGCAGGATCACCGCGCCCATTTTTGTCAGCTCAAGCATGTTTTCAAGATGAATCTGGTTCAGCGGCGTCTCCCTTGTTAACAGCACAAGCTTTTTCCGTTCCTTCAGCATGACGTCCGCCGAACGGGTCAACAGGTTATCCGCCATACCGGTGCGAATGCCCGCCAACGTCTTCATGCTGCACGGTGCGACAATCATTCCGTCCGTTTGAAAGGAACCGCTTGAAATGCGGGCCGCCTGGTCTTTGTGGGAATACGTAAAAGATGCGAGCTTTTCTACGTCTTTCATCGTATATCCCGTTTCGTGCAGAATCGTTGCCGCTGCCCACGGAGAGATGACTAGGTGTGTCTCTGCGTCGGTTTTCTTCAGCCACTCCAGCATCCGCACGCCAAATATCGCGCCGGTCGCGCCCGTAATTCCGACGATGATGTTCATATGCGCCCCCCTTTCCCTCTTGGTGCTTCAGTTAAAATGATACGCCTCTATTTACCATATTGAAAATATCTGTTAAATCTATATATAATACTTTAAAGGTATAAAAAGGAGTGCCGAGAAAATGGATATTCGCCAGTTAAAGTACTTTGTTACGATTGCACAGGAAGGAAAGATTACAACGGCGGCGAAACGGCTTCATATCGCCCAGCCGCCCCTCTCCAGACAGTTGAAGCAGATGGAAGAGGAGCTCGGAGTCGTTTTATTTGACCGGAACAAAAAGAAAAACCTGACGCTGACCTATGAAGGAGAAGTGTTTTTGAAAAGAGCAAAAGAAATCCTGCACAAGCTTGAGGATTCCATCTTGGAGGTTCGGGAGCTGCGTGAAGAAGTCAACGGAACCCTTGCCGTCGGTTCAACGATTTACTGTGCGGCTCTATTGCTCTCAAAAGTCTCGAAGATCAGGGAAATGTACCCGAATTTAATGTTTAACATTTGGGAAGGTGAGCCTTCACGGCTGAGCGGGCTCTTGGAAAACCGGCAGATCGATGCAGCGGTCACGACAACGCCTTTCCACAGCAAAAATATCGAAGCAAAGAGCCTGCCGGAGGTCCCATGCAAGCTCGTTCTTCCGGGGAATCAGTCGTATGGCTTAAAAGGGGAAGCTGGAATGAAAGAAATTGCCGGTCTGCCGCTGATTCTGCTCAGACCGTCGCACGGAAAAGGGATTTATGATGAGGTCGTCCATCACTTTCACTCATTGGACCTTGAGCCGAAGGTCGTCTGTGAGTGCCATGATTCTACAACGCTCCTCAGCCTTGTCACCTCGGGATTCGGAGCAACGATTCTGCCGCTGTCCATGCTGCCGGCGCATTTTGCGCGTCATGTTCAGACATTGGAGATTCAAGACAATCCGTTTATTCTGCAGCCATCTGTCGTTTGGCGGGCCGGCAGTTTTCTGCCGAAGCCCGTAAGAGAGTTTTTGGCTTTATTTTGATAAAAAAAGAAAAGGCATCATGCCGATGCCTTCTCCTTTTCATTGGTTACAGCAGCTTCTTCCCTAACAGCGATTCGATCAGTTCGACGGCCGCCTCACCGGTTTTATTTTTATGATCAAGTATCGGGTTGACTTCAACAAACTCGGCAGAAGTAATGATATCTGCGTCATAAAGCATTTCCATCGCCAAATGGCTTTCCCTGTAGCTGATGCCTCCGACGACAGGGGTGCCGACTCCCGGAGCGTCGCTCGGATCAAGACCGTCCAGATCGAGGCTCAGATGAATGCCGTCGCAATTTGCTGACAGATACTCGATCGTTTCCTCTATCACCTTCGTCATGCCAAGCCTGTCGATTTCGTGCATGGTGTAGACTTTCATGCCGGTTTCACGGATATATTTGCGCTCTCCTTCATCAAGCGAGCGGGCACCAATGATGACGACATGCTCCGGCTTGACTTTCGGCGTATAGCCGTGAAGGTTGACCAGCTTTTCGTGGCCGACACCGAGACTTACCGCCAGCGGCATACCGTGGATGTTGCCTGACGGCGATGTCTCCAGCGTATTTAAGTCGCCGTGTGCGTCATACCAAATCACGCCGAGTTGTTGATAATGCTTGGCTACCCCCGCCAATGTCCCGATGGCTATGCTGTGGTCTCCGCCCAACACGAGCGGGAAGCGGCGCTGCTCGATGACATTGTCGACGATATCAGCCAGCTTGCGGTTTCCTTCGAGTACGGAAACTAAATTTTTCAGCCCTTCGTCTCCTTTTGGCTGATCGCGATTGATCGGCACATCGCCCAGATCATCGATATCATAGCCAAGCTCGGTCAGACGTTCCACGATATGAGCGTAGCGAATCGCGCTCGGTCCCATATCCACACCGCGCCGCGCCTGTCCCAAGTCCATCGGCATTCCAATCAGAGAAACTTGCTTATTCATCAATAACCACCTCATCGTTTGTTTTGTTTTGATAGATCAATGCTTCTTGTCGCTCAAGACCCTGGCGTTTTTTCACAAATACGTGATAAACAAAGTAGCAGGCCGACATGAACAAAATCCCGCAGTACAATGCCATCCTCTGCTCTGAATCAAAGGCAAGGCTCACAAGGACGGCGCTGTTTAAAATAAATCCCGTCAGCGGCAAATAAGGGTAAAGAGGCGTTTTAAATTTCAAGTCTTCAACCTTACCGCCTTCTTTAACATATCTTCTGCGAAATAGCAGCTGTGATACCGTAATCGTGATCCAGCCGACTTGTGCGCTTAAACCGGCTAGAGACAGAAGCCAGATGTAGAGCGTTTCCGCGGCAACTACGCTTGAGACGAGGGACAAACCCGCAAAACCGAGCGTGATCCACAGCGCATTCATCGGGATCCCTCTTTTATTGACCCGGCTTAAAGCCTGAGCGGCCATTCCTTCTTTCGCAAGAGAGTAAAGCATCCTTGTCGATGCGTACAAACCCGAATTCGCCACCGATAATAAAGCAATTAAAATAACAAAGTTCATCAGATCGGCGGCATACGGAATGCCAATTTGTTCAAATACGACAACGAACGGGCTTTCAACAACCCCCGCTTTTTCCCATGGAATCAACCCCGCCAGGACAAATACGGACAGGCCGAAAAACACGAGTGTCCGCCAGACCGTCTGTTTGATGGAGCGGGGCACCGTTTTTTCCGGATTTTCGCTTTCCCCCGCCGCGATCCCGATCAGCTCTGTCCCTTGAAAGGCAAAGTTGACGGTGATCATCGTGATAAAGATCGCGCCGAATCCGTTTGGAAAAATTCCGTCTCCAATCAGATTGGAAAAGAACGGTGCAGCCTGTCCGTCTTTCATATCGATAAATCCGAACATCGCGCCTCCGCCGAGGATAATAAACAGAAGGATGACGATAATTTTAATGCCGGACAGCCAAAATTCCGATTCCCCGAAGGCTTTCGCCGATAGCGCGTTAAGCGAAAAAAGCAGCAGACCGAAAATCAAACACCATATCCAGACGCCGACATCGGGAAACCACCTTTTCATCAGCTGCCCCGCCGACAGAAATTCCAAAGCAACCGTAACCGACCAGCCGAGCCAGTAGATCCAGCCGACGGCAAATCCTGTGGCAGGCCCGATAAATTTTGTCGCGTACGTCTGAAAAGAGCCTGAAACCGGCATTGCCACTGCGAGCTCCCCGAGGCAAAGCATCGTAAAATACATGATCATTCCGCCCGCTAAATAAGAAAGAATCGCGCCGATCGGCCCGGCTTCATTGATCGTATATCCTGTTCCAAGAAAAAAGCCGGTTCCGATGACGCCGCCAAGCGAGATCATAAACAAATGGCGTGATTTCATCGTTCTTTTCAGTGTATATTGTTCACGGTTTTCATGGTTCAAACCGCCTTCACCCCTTCCGTTTCCATTCTCCCTAATGTCATCTCCCCCTATGACATATAGACTATTTTTTAAATCTTCTGAACATTTTCCTGATATTTCAATTTTTGACAAACTTCGCACATGCGGCGAAAAAACGGGCTGAACAATCCCCTTATTGTTCAGCCGTCCGCTTTACTTCGACAAAACACGGGTAATCTTTTCAATCGCCCAATCCAAATCCTCATTTGAAATAACAAGAGGAGGCGCAAAGCGAATCACCGTTTCATGCGTTTCTTTGCAGAGCAGGCCTTCTTCTTTCAAACGCTCGCAATACGGACGCGCCGCCTCGGTCAGCTCAACCCCGATGAACAGCCCTCTGCCGCGCACTTCTTTGATTTTTGGATTATCGATTTGCGAGAGCTTCTCTTTAAAATATTCCCCGAGCTCCAGCGACCGTTCAGCGAGCCGCTCATCTTCCAACACTTCAAGGGCGGCGATCGATACGGCGCATGCAAGCGGGTTCCCTCCGAAAGTCGACCCGTGTGAGCCGGGATTAAACACGCCAAGCACATCCCTGTTTGCAGCAATACACGATATTGGGAACACGCCGCCTCCGAGCGCTTTTCCTAAAATGTACATGTCCGGTGTGACATCCTCCCAATCAGAGGCGAACATTTTGCCTGTTCGTGCAAGCCCTGACTGTATTTCGTCAGCGATAAACAAGACATTGCGTTCTTTACAGACTTCTGCAGCCTGTTTCAAAAAGCCTTCCGGCGGAATGACAATACCCGCTTCACCCTGAATCGGCTCAATTAAGAAAGCGGCCGTATTCGGTGTGATCGCCTGTTTCAGCGCCTCCAGATCCCCGTATGGAATCAGCTTGATGCCAGGAAGCATCGGCCCGAAACCACGTTTATACTCTTCTTCTGATGAAAGCGACACAGCCAGCATCGTCCGGCCGTGAAAATTGCCTACACATGCGATAATTTCAGCCTTATTGTCCGGAACGCCTTTTACATCATAAGCCCAGCGCCGGGCTGCTTTAATCGCGGACTCAACCGCTTCCGCTCCGGTGTTCATCGGCAGAACCATATCTTTCCCCGTTAATGAAGCGACCTTTTCATAGAAAGGACCAAGCTGGTCATTGTGAAAAGCTCTCGACGTCAATGTGATTTTGTCGGCCTGATCTTTTAACGCCTGGATGATTTTCGGATGCCTGTGCCCTTGATTCACTGCGGAATAAGCGCTCAGCATATCCATGTATCGGTTGCCTTCCGGATCTTTCACCCACGCGCCTTCCGCTTCAGAAATCACGATCGGCAGAGGATGATAGTTATTCGCGCCAAAATGTGCGGTTTGCTTCATAATTTTCTCGGACTTTGATAGAACCGTCATTCTGATTCCTCCTTCTTATTTTTGGACATACATGCCAGATGTCGTATTTTGTTTCACACTATTTTATATGCAAGGATCGTGCCAATCCTTAAAACCGCAAATTTTCAGAACATTGCATGTATAATTCGCAAAAAATTTTGCGGTCTTTATTCAAAGGTGCAAAAATAAATGCATATTTTTTTGCACCCTTATCAAATCTTCACTTACAATGGAGAGACAGTTACGAACAAAGGGGGATGTCACTTGCTGAAGAATTATGATTTACTCAAGCTTATTTTTCAAAGAATTATAGATGAAATCGATATCGGCTTGCATGTCGTCGACGAAAACGGCACATCTGTTGTCTATAACAAAAAAATGAGCCAGATTGAAGGGATGGATGTCAACGATGTGCTCGGCAAAAACGTGCTGGACGTGTTTACCTTTGCCAGCCAATATGACAGCACTCTCCTGCAGGCGCTGCATCACGGGAAAACGAACAAAAACGTCAAGCAGACCTACTTCAATAACAAGGGCCAGGAAATTACGACCGTCAATCATACGTTTCCCATTATGGAAAACGGGAATACGAAAGGAGCGGTTGAGATTGCCAAAGATGTCACAAAGCTTGAACGGCTGATCAGAGAAAATATGAACAAAACAGAAAACACAAAGTATACGTTTGACAGTCTGATCGGCGTCAGCCCGGTGTTCAAGGAAGTCATTGAACATGCAAAGCGGGCGACCCGGACCTCTTCCTCCATTCTCATCGTCGGCGACACCGGAACCGGAAAAGAACTGTTCGCCCAAAGTATACATAACGGAAGCCAGCGGTCGACTGGCCCATTCATCTCACAAAACTGCGCAGCCCTCCCGGAAAGCCTCGTTGAAGGCCTTTTATTCGGCACGGCCAAAGGCGCATTCACGGGTGCCGTCGATCGCCCGGGTCTTTTCGAACAAGCAGACGGCGGCACACTTCTCCTTGACGAGATCAATTCTTTGGACTTCAGCTTGCAGGCAAAGCTTTTGCGCGCGATTCAAGAAAAAACGATCAGGCGGATCGGCGCTTCGAAGGATACTCCGATCGATGTCAGGATCATCGCGACGATGAACGAAGATCCAGTCGACGCGGTCAGCGGGCAAAGACTTCGAAAAGATTTGTATTACAGGCTGAGTGTCGTCACCTTGTTCATTCCTCCATTAAAAGATCGAAAGGAAGATATCATGCCGCTCACCCAGCATTTTATCGACAAATACAACGCATTGTTCCAAATGGAGGTCAAAGGTTTTGAAGAAGAAGTGCAGCGGTTTCTGCTTTCATATGATTGGCCGGGAAACGTCAGAGAACTTGAACATTTAATTGAAGGCGCCATGAATTTGATGTCTTACGAAGACAAACTCGAGCTCACGCACCTTCCATTGCAATACAGGACAAAACCAGCGGCAAAAAAGCAGCTGCCGCAGCAGGGCTATGATCTGTTCGCCCCGCTTCCTTCCGTCTCGGCAGCTCCTTTGAAGGAACAAATCGAGAATGCCGAAAAGTATTATATTCAAAAAACCGTTAAAAAATGCAATTACAATGTGTCCCAAGCGGCGCGGGTTCTGGGGATCAGCAGGCAGAGCCTGCAATACAGGCTTAAAAAATGGAAGATCCGTTTTGATCAGGAATCAGAATGATTATCACTAAAAACGAATTTCTTGACTCATACTAAAAAAGGTTTATGCTTTACTTTTGTAAGACCGTTAAGTACAATCATATCAACTAAATCCAATCAGAAAAGTGGGGAATAAAATGAAGAAAGCAATATTCGCTGTATTACTGACGCTGTTGATCACCGTGATGGCCGCATGCGGCGCGTCAGGGGACAATTCCAAGGATAAAAACGCAGCAGGCGACAGCCTCTGGTCTTCAATTAAAGATAAAGGCGTTTTGACCGTCGGTACTGAAGGAACGTACGAACCATTTACATTCCACGATAAAAAAACAGATCAATTAACAGGTTATGATGTCGAAGTGATGCAGGAAGTCGCCAAGCGCCTCAACCTGAAAGCTGAATTTAAAGAAACGCAGTGGGACAGCATGTTTGCCGGCCTCAACTCCAAGCGTTTTGACGTCGTTGCCAACCAAGTCGGGAAAAAAGACCGTGAAAATCAGTATGATTTTTCCGATTCATATACAACTTCCCAAGCCGTCGTTGTCACAAAAGCGGACAACAACGATATAAAAGCTGAAGGGGACGTCAAAGGGAAAAAAGCTGCACAATCTTTGACAAGCAACTATAATGACCTTGCGAAAAACGCCGGCGCTGAAATCGAAGGCGTGGAAGGAATGGCTCAAGCGTTTCAGTTGATTCAGCAGGGCCGTGTCGACCTCACCTTTAACGATAAACTGGCGGTGCTGAACTATTTGAAGACATCAGGAAACAAAAACCTGAAAGTCGCTTTTGAAACAGGCGAGCCGCAAACTACGCATTTTGCTTTCCGCAAAGGAAGCGGCGAGCTGGTTGACAAGGTCAACTCCGCGCTGAAAGACATGAAAGAGGATGGCACACTCGCGAAAATAGCGAAGAAATGGTTTGGCGAAGATGTTTCTAAATAATATACAAGCGGCGGCCATCGGCGCGGCGATCCCCTGGGATCTTGTGCGTGAATCATTTTGGCCGATCTTTTTAAGGGGAATCTATTACTCGATTCCCCTTGCCATTCTCTCTTTTATATTCGGTATGATCATCGCATTGATCACGGCGCTGGCGAGAATGTCCAAATCCCGCATTTTAAGAGCGGTTTTCGGCATTTATGTCTCAGCGATCCGCGGAACGCCGCTGCTCGTTCAGCTATTCATTATTTTTTACTTGTTTCCAGCATTTCAAATCACGATTGACCCGTTTCCGAGCGCGATCATTGCCTTTTCATTAAATGTCGGCGCATATGCTTCGGAAATCATCAGGGCTTCCATCCTTTCCGTTCCGAAAGGGCAGTGGGAAGCGGCTTATTCGATTGGAATGACTCAAAAAACGGCCCTTACCAGGGTCATCCTGCCGCAGGCTGTACGCGTGTCGATTCCGCCATTATCCAATACATTCATCAGCTTGGTTAAAGACACATCGCTTGCGTCACAAATTCTTGTTGCTGAATTATTCCGGAAAGCCCAGGAAATCGGGGCCAGCAATCTAGACCAAATTTTAATCATTTATATGGAAGCCGCATTCATCTATTGGATCATCTGCTTTGTTCTCGCGCTTGTTCAGCAGCAGATTGAACGGCGATTGGACCGGTATGTGGCCAGGTAAGGAGGGAAATAGACAATGCTTGCGATCAAAGGGCTGAATAAATCCTTCGGCGAAAACGAGATCTTAAAAAAAATCGACCTGAACATCGAAAAAGGAAAAGTGATCGCCATCTTAGGGCCTTCCGGTTCCGGCAAGACGACGCTGCTTCGCTGCCTGAACGCTTTGGAAATTCCGAACCGCGGCATTCTTTCTTTTGACGATTTCACCATCGATTTTTCCAAGAAAAATAAACCGGCTGACCTCCTTCGACTGCGGAGAAAGTCGGGAATGGTGTTTCAGGCCTATCACCTGTTCCCGCACCGCACCGTGCTTGAAAATGTGATGGAAGGGCCGGTAAAAGTGCAAAAGCGCAATAAAGAAGAAGTCAAAAAGGAAGCCGTTCAGCTTCTGCAAAAGGTCGGCCTAGAAGACAAAATGGACCTTTATCCATTCCAGCTTTCCGGGGGACAGCAGCAACGCGTCGGGATCGCCCGCGCTCTGGCCATCAAGCCAGAACTGATGCTTTTTGACGAGCCCACATCGGCGCTTGACCCCGAGCTGGTCGGTGAAGTGCTGAAAGTCATGAAAGACCTTGCAAATGAGGGCTGGACGATGGTTGTCGTCACCCACGAAATCAAATTCGCGCAGGATGTCGCAGACGAAGTCGTCTTTATCGACGGCGGCGTCATCGTCGAACAGGGTCCGCCTGAACAAATTTTCTCAGCCCCTAAGGAAGAACGAACAAAACAGTTTTTAAACCGGATTTTGAATCCTGTATAAACAAAACAGCCTGATCTCTCTGGATCAGGCTGTTCTTTTTTATTCTGCGGCCAGTTTAAACTTGGATGCCGCTTGATTCAATTCTTCCGACAAAGCGGAGAGCTGCTGAATGGCCGATGCGATTTCCTGCATGCCGGCGCTTTGCTGCTCCGCTGCTGCCGCGACTTCCTCAGAACCTGCCGCCTGCTCTTCGGTAACGGCGGAAATCTGTTCCATCGCAGCCGAAATGTTTTGATACGATTTTTCGACTTTTAACAAAGACTGAAGCAACTGATCGGTCCGTTCGGCAAATTGAGAGATCCCTTTAAAAATTCCTGAAAAGTTCTCGTAAGTGCCATTGATTAATATTTGCCCTTTGTCAACCGCTGCGTTTCCTTCCTGAATGCGTTCCATGACAAGCCGGCTGCTCTCCTGCGTGCCCGCCACAAGCTGGGAAACGGATAAAGCGGCATCTGCCGAGCGTTCAGAAAGCTTTCTGACTTCTCCCGCTACAACAGCAAAGCCCTGGCCTTCTTCACCGACCCGGGCGGCTTCAATTGAAGCATTGAGCGCCAGCAAATTCGTCTGTTCGGCAATAGAGGAAATCATTCCGATGACTTTTTCAATTTCTTCGGTATGGTTTTGCATCTCTGCTGCTGCTTGTTTGGACTCTTCCATCACGTTTTTAATCGTCTGGGTCTGCCGCAATGTTTCTTCGACAAGCTCCTGTCCGGTCTTGGAATCCTTGCTGACGCCTTCGGCAACATTCTTCATCTCGTTCACTTCTTCTGTGACGTGTGTAAGCTGATGATCGATTTCGGCAGCCGATGTGTGGCAATCCGAAACGGACGAGACCACTTCGTTGATCCCCTCGCTCATGCTGTTCATCGATTCAGCCACCTGGGCCGCGCTTTCGCTCGATTCAGCCGATACATTTTTCAGCTGGAGACTCGTCTTGGATACCTCTTCAGAGGAAGCTGAAATTTGTCCAATCAATTGTTGTAAATTTTCGCTCATCCGCTTGAACGATTCGGCAAGCTTTCCGGCTTCATCACGGCTCTTGACAGAAATGTCGGCCGACAGATCGCCGTCGGCAATTTTTTCTGATGCCTTCATCAGCTGCCTGATCGGCTTCGCGATAAAAGAACCGAGAAAATAGGCCATGGCCATTCCGAGCAGCAAGACAAATGCTGCGATCGCAATTGTATACCACTTCGCTTTTGCAGCCGTCGCCGGAATCACGGAAGCATCAAGATCGATCCCCAAAATTCCCACCTTTTCGCCGGAGCTGTTCTCAAGCGGCTGAAAAATCGACTGGTGAATGCCGTATTCATCCTCATACACGTCGCTTACCGTCTCTTTGTTTGTCGTTAAGGCTTCTTTCATTTCAGGAGAAAAACTGTAATCCGTGCCGAAATCATCGGACGTATCCGACAGCACGAGAATCCGCTCCTTCCCGCCCTCATTGGAAAGGATATAGATATTTTCAAGATTGTTTTTCTTTTTCAGGCTGTCCACAGCCATTTTTGTCTGCTTGTAAAGCGGATTGTCCGCAGAATCGATTTCAAGCGGATTCCCGTCCAGACGTTTGATTTGGTTTTCAGCAAGATGAATATCGGTATAAAGACGGTTTTGGAACTGCTGTCTCAGCTGCTCTGACAAGTCTTTGCTGATATAAGTAAACACAGCTGAAAATGATGCGATCGTGATTAAAAGCACTAAGGCGACGCCAATCATAATTTTGACTGAAATGTGTTCTGTTAGCTTTTTCTTCAACGTTTTCATCGTCTATATCCCCTTTAATTTGTCATGAGAGATCCATGCTCCCGGCAGACTTCCTCAATATTTTCTTTTAAATAATCGATAATTCCCGGGACATGTTCAGGCATGGTATACGGAGAAATGACGAAAAATTTGCTGACGCAAAGCGGTATCTCAGTCCCTTCACAGGATTTCACAAGCAAGTGCTTTTTCGTATCGCCAAAAAACATCTTGTCCCTTTTTGTTCCGAGCTTTTCAAATAGTTTTTCAGTGAGTGCATTGTTTCTTTCCAGCTCTTGAATGGTGCATGCTCCCGAAATTTCGTCTTCAAATCTAGGGGCACCTTCAGGATAAATGCGAAACAGCGTAGACATGCCGAAGTTGTCCGGGTTCACAATATCGGCCTCCGGAATCTGCTGAGAAAGCTGTTCCCTAAAATGCAGGTTGACTTCAAGAAACTGTCCGAGCAGCTTTTGATAGCCTTCATAGCCAAATGCCATCAACGCGCTGTACATACTGATCGAACTGGCCATGCGCGAACATTCCAGCGTGTAGCCCGTATGGTAGTCCCCATAGCCGCGGTGGCCGACATACGGCGTCTCATCAGGATCCAGATCGATCCGTTTTAAGTCATTGCGATCTTTCACAAGAAACAGGCTCGTCACATAAGGCGTCTGTCCGAGCTTCTGAAAATCAAAACAAAGCGAATCGGCTGCGTGCAGATGCCTCATTTTTTCCTGAATCGGCTTGATCATGCTAAGAACACCGGGACTGAAGGATAAAGCGTTCTCATTCAGATCGTACTCATTAAAAAAGGCAAAAAATCCTCCCAGGGCGGAATCGGCGTGGATATGCGGAACCGGCAGCCCGAAGCTTTTCGCCGTTTCTTCAGCCGCACGGCGGACAGCGCTCACATCATCGATGCCGATCGCATCTGTCGTTCCTGTTGTAGCTACGATATAAACGGGAATCCCCCCGGCTTCGCAGACTTGTCTAAGCTTCGCCCGCAAATCTTCCGTATCCATGGAATGGTCGAGATTTGTTTTGACTTTAATTAAATGATCGCTCCCGAGTCCTGCGGCTTCCATTGACTTATACAAGCTGTAATGAGCCGCTTCAGAACAAAACGCGTAGAAATTGCCGGGAACCCCTTCTTTCAGCGATGACGGCGCCATTTTGGCAATCGCGATTCTGAGGCCGCTGTATACCGCACCTTGTCCTCCCCACGTCGTGTAGCCTCCGCTTGTTTCGGCATCATACCCCGCAAGCTTTGACATCATCGCCGTAACTTTCACTTCCGCCTCCGCTCCGGCTGGACCGTACACATCCCACAGGTTGTTCCCATTGACCATGAACGCCGTAAGCATGCCTAATATCCCCGGGATGCTCGCCATCGGCAGAATGTTTGTGAAAAAGTATTTGGTATGATACGGATGGCCGTGCAACAGCTTCAACAGCTCTTCGTTGACCTCTTTCATCGGCGCACCTTCGTGCGGAATCCGGCTCTCTGCGACCAGCTTTTCATAAAAGAAGCCCTCACGGTTCTTCTCGCCGCCAAGGTTGACCTGATCTGGATTTTTCAGCTCGTCCACTCCCTCGATCAGCTGTTCAATCAATGATAGGAATTCATGTCTTTTCGCTTCATTTCCGTCCTCGCTCGGAAACCATTTCTGTACATCCGGTGTATTGCGTTGCTGCATGATTTTCTCTCCTGCCTTGTCTTTAATATTTCGGAAAAAGTTTTCACTTGCCATATCGGTATAATATTCCTATATTTTTAGGCCTTCGCTCAAAAAGTTCATGAAATTGTTTAATCTTTTACATTTTCTTTTAAATAAAAAAACTTCTTAACGATATATTAAGAAGTTTTCGAAACATTTGAGCGCTATTTCCGTACAATAGAATGATAAATTCATATTGGAAAGGATTTCTTTAAAATGAAACAAGAAAATGAGAAAAAAACATTCAGTATGAGAATGCTGCTCAATATGGTCGGCCTATTCGTCTTTACCGGCATGATAGTCAGCGCATATACCCAGGCTTTTTACTTGGATGAACATCTCGAGATCTACCGCTTTGTATACATGACGGCAAGAGAGTGGAAAGAATTTTTTTTGTTTGTGTCCGGGACGGCCATCATCTATTTCGTTTTGGCAAATGTTCTTTCATTCAAGAAAAAACGCTGAAGAAAAACTTAGTGCTTTCGTCTTCTCCATTCCTTCGTTTCCTCTTTAAAGGCAAGATACAGACAGACGATCAAGGCAATGATCAAAGCAATCCAAACGGGCATCGCCAGAAAAGGTGCATAGTTCAATATAAGCAACAGTGCGAGACAGGCTAAAACGGAAAGACAGATCAGCCTTACTAAAAAAATCAACGCCATTCCCCTCCTTTTTTCATAACATCTGCTGTTTTTTCCCTGCAAACTGCTGAACCGCAATGACAGCAAAGAGCCAGCCTACAAGAACGGCCCAAGCGCTCGGTTCGCCCATTGGCTCTGTCGAATAGAACTGGCAGATGATGCTTCCTCGAAAGAAACAAAGGGTTCAGGACCCTTATCAGACTCTGAATTTCTCCCCTCCACAATGGAAAATGTATCTCTACAGCTATCATACATCATTTTCATCAATTGGAATATAATCATAATTATGTAAATTGAAGAGCCGCATTCCGAAATCCGCATTTATCCGTTCTGAAGAATGTGATACAATGACAATCGATTGTTTTTTTGAAAAGAGGGGAATCCATTGAAGCGGGAACTTGTTTTGCGCTGGCTTTTTTATTTTGTCGGATTGATTGTTTTGTCTTTTGGGGTTTCTCTTACGATTGAAGGGAAAGTGCTCGGCATCGGTCCTTGGGATGCATTTCACTACGGGTTGTATATGCTTTTGGGCCTTACAGTCGGCCAATGGGCGATTATTGTCGGGGCGGTTATCGTAGGTTTAACGTCCTTATTTACAAAAGCATGGCCGAAAATCGGCGCCGTGCTTAATATGCTGTTAATCGGTATTTTTATAGATTTCTTTACTTATATTCTTCCAGACCCGGAAACGTATATTTCAAGCACTGTCGTATTCGTGATCGGCGTCATTTTTATCGGTTACGGAGTCGGCATTTATGTGTCGGCAGATCTTGGTGCGGGTCCGCGCGACTCCCTGATGCTTTTGATTTCCGAGAAAACGGGCTGGAACGTTCAGTGGGTCCGCAACGGAATGGAGCTGACGATTTTACTGATCGGCTGGCTGCTCGGCGGGCCGATCGGCATCGGCACTGTTTTAACCGCCATTTTAACAGGCCTGATTTTGCGGTTTTCTTTGCCTCAGTCCAAACAGCTTTTAAAAACAGCTATGACAGGAAGGCGCATCAGAGCTGCCAAGCCTGTACATATGTCGCTGAAAAAAAACGGATGAGCGTTTCATCCGTTTTTCTCGTTCAGATTATTTCTGTTTTACCACCGGTATCCAAATTTCGGTGATATGGTCTTGCGCCATAATATCCCCGTCCTCAGGATAGGCTTCAAATTGCGGCGCGTTCGCCAGTTCATAGCCCGTCGCCGGAAACCATTCTGAGAAGATTCTTTCCCATGTGGCTTGAACAGCCGGATTGACGGGACCGATGGCCTCAAATACGGCCCAAGTTGCGGCGGGAATCGATTTTTCGACACAGCCGGCAGGCGTATCGGCGGTTGTTTTTTCGACCCCGATGACATAATTGAACGTATCGGCTTGATCGTTAAAATCCATGCAGACGCCAAGGAAGCCGAGCGGGCCGATATCCGGCTTTAAAGAATCGGTAAAGCCGTTGTGATTTAATTCGTTCCAAAAAGCCGGAATGTCCTTTTTGTTTTGATCATCCTTCACCGTAACCTCCAACGCTTTGCCGATCACCTGAAACGGTTCTTTTTCAACAATCTTGTAATTCATATCCTCCACTCCCTTTATTTGAATATGAAAGGATAGACGCGGAAATGCCCTGAGCGTCCTGCCTTTTTCACGGGCCTGTGAAGGGCTGATACCGTGAAGGCGGCTGAATGCCTCCTGAAAATGATTCCGGTGTGTTGTAGCCGTATTTAAAAGCAGCTTCAACCACTTTTATATGTGAAGCAGCCAGCTCCTGCGCGGCGACTGTCAGCCTTCTTTTCCGAATGTAATCGGCAAGGGTAACACCCGTCAGCATGTAGAACATCCGCTGATAATGAAATTTCGAACAGTATGCGATTTGGGCGATTTCTTCGTGTTTCAGCGGCTGATCCAAATGCTTTTCAATATAATCGATGCTTTCAGCCAAACGATTCAGAATGTCCATTGTTTCCGCTCCTCTCATTTACAACGATACTTCATGCCAATCAGAAATTCCGGTCATTCCGTGCGTTGTTGTGACAGGAGCCGAACAGCCATTTGACGGCTTCCGGAAAACGCTTTGCAAACCTCTCAAGCCGATGTGAGCCTCCTTCATCAATGACAAACTTCAGTTCTTTTTCGAAGGCGGCGCTTTCGGTTAACAGGCTGAAGGCTTCCTTCGTCCTCGGTATCATCTCCTTCTGCAGATTATCCCTGTCTGCTCCTTCCATGCTTCCAACATCCATATAAATGCGCAGATGCTCATTTTCAAAGCGGTTATTCTTCATAAACTCGGTCATTCCTTCAAACCAGAAAGACCCTGACAAAGATCCGATTTTCCCAAATGTCTTAGATGCTAAATACGCCGTGTAAACCGAGATCAATCCGCCGAACGACTTTCCGATGATTCCTGTATGTTCACGGCTTGGATTTGTTCGGTAGCGCCTGTCGATATAGGGCTTAAGCCGATTGGCCAAAAAAGCGGCATATTCGTTGCCCTTCCCGCCGTACGCCCGTTTATTCGGCAGCAAATGCGGTTTGGGAAAAGGCGTGTATTCGCTTTCCCTGTCTTTCGGAGCCACTCCGACCAGCAGCAATTCCGGCACTTCCTGATTCGAAAACAGCTTTTCGATTGAGGGCAAACTGCCGCTGTGTGCCGGATCGAACAAATCGCCCAGATCGTGTACGTATAGGACGGGATAGCGGTTATTACTGCTTCCGTATGAAGGAGGAAGATAGATCAAAAGCTCCCTCCCGAAGTATGTATCTTTTATCAATGTTCCGTCTATCATGTTCATCACTCCATTCTGCACAGGTATCATGCCTATCTTTCCTGCTGCCTGTTTGCTAAAATGAAAGCAGAAAAAATATCATGTGAAGAGGTTGCATTTGATGAAGATTTACGCCGTTTATATGGATCAGCTGCCGGAAGCCGGCCAATTTAACCGAATGATGGCCATGGTGTCTGAAGAAAAGCGCAAAAAAGTGGGCAGATACAGATATCCCGAAGATGCCAGCAGGACGCTGATCGGGGAAGTGCTGGCGAGGCACATCATCAGTGAAACGTTTCATTTACCGAACGATCAGATCCGTTTTACGGAAGGAAGGTACGGCAAACCGGCTGCTGAAGGTCTGAACGACTTTCATTTCAACATTTCCCACTCCGGAAACTGGATCGTGTGCGGAGCTGGCACCAAGCCGATCGGAGTGGATGTCGAAAAAATCAAGCCGATCAATTTCGACATTGCCGAGCGGTTTTTTTCTCCTTCAGAGCACCATGATCTCATGGAAAAGGACGACTCAGAGCGCCTGTCGTATTTCTATCATTTGTGGACGATGAAAGAAAGCTTTATCAAACAGGCGGGAAAAGGCCTGTCTCTGCCGCTTGATTCCTTCTCCGTCAAACTGAACGAACAAGGACGCGCTTCGGTGGAAACTCCCCCGGGCTATCCGCCTTGTTATATCCAAGCCTATGAAATTGACCCAGGCTATAAAATGGCGGTGTGTTCCGCCGCACCTGAATTTCCAGACCGCATTGTGATGAAAAGCTGCGCTGAACTGTCAACGCTTTAAAAAGTTCCGCTCTAAAAATAAGCGGTTTCCACCGCTTGCCGCAAGCGGTCGATGCCGCGGCGGATGTCGTCTTCCTTTACATTGGACGTATTGATTTTTAATAGATTTCTTTTTGGAAAGGCCGACATATAATGAGCGTTTACCGGTTCGAGCAGGACGTTCCGTTTTTGTAAGCTTTTGATCAGACGGGACGCCGGGATCGTCCGGTCCAATTCGATGTGGGTGTGAATGGCCGGATGGCCGTGTGGATGGAATTCAAGCACATCCCCCAGTGACGCGGCACATTCTTTTAGCAGATCATGCAGAAGGCATGATCTTTTTTGATAGGAAGAACGGATCTTTTGCTTATGCTTTTCAAACATCCCGCTCTTCAAATAGATCTCCAAAGCGGCCTGAGACAGCATGGAACTGTCAATGTCGAGCAGCTGTTTGTACCGGTTGAACACATCTGTCAGAGAATCGGGCAGCACAGCGGCTCCGACCCGCAGACCCGGAAAAATAATCTTGGAGAAACTTTTCAAATAAATGACGTGTGAAGAAACGTCATAATAATGTAACGGGTCCGCCTTTTTATGATTCTCCAAATCTCCTAAAAAATCATCCTCGGCGATATAGACGTCATACTTTTCCGCCAGCTTGACGATGGCCATTTTTTCCCGTTCCGTATAGGAAGTCCCGAGCGGATTGTGGAATCTCGGCATCGTATAAAAGAATTTGATGTCTTCGGTTTGGAAAGTTTGCTCCAGCTCGTCCATATCGATGCCCTCAGCGGTTCTCTCGATGCCGATTGCGGGTATGCCGTGAACTTCAAGGTATTGAATCAGTAAATGATAGCTCGGCTGTTCGATCAGAATTTTCCGCTTCCGGTTGGGAAAAGGCATTGAAGCGAGCAGAGCGAGGGCCTGCTGCACGCCTGATGTAATAAAAATGTGTTCCTCTTTCGCAAACACCTGGCCGTTGGCAAGCTCTTTTTGTATGGCCTCGATTAATGACGGAAGACCTTTCGGCGTCCCATAGATAAACAGATCGTTTTTGTATGTGTCAATGGCTTTATTGATGCAATGCTGAAAATCGATGTATGGAAAGACATCAGGATCAGGAGCAGATGCTGAGAAATCGATCACAGCCTTTCCGGGATTTGGTCGCTGATTCGTTTTTTTCACGACGTAATAGCCGCTTTTCGGCACTGAGTAGATGAGGTGCTGTCTCTCCAGCTCGCTAAACGCCCTGATGACCGTGCTTTTGCTTACTTTGAAGCGTACGGACAGCTCGCGGATGGACGGCAGCCTGTCCCCTTCCTGAAAGGATTTGTCTTCGATCATATCCTCCAATTCGTTCATCAGCGCTACATATTTGTGCATGTTCGTCTCCTTCGCCAATCTGTAACGGTACAGATTCCGTTTTTTTGTATTGTATCAGATTTCGCTTCCGTATAAGATGACAGAAGCCGGTAAAATATCTGTATTGCATGCATACTTTAACGGAGATGATCGACTTTGAACAAATCTGCTTATGCGGCAGCTTTGCTCTATGCTTTTATCATTGGGTTTTCTTTTTTCTTTGTCAAATTGGCTCTCACTGCTGCGAATCCGGTCGATATTCTGGCCCATCGCTTTACGGTCGCTTTTTTGGCCGCGCTTTTTCCCCTTCTGCTTGGATGGGTAAAGATCGGCATCAGCATGAAAGATGCGCTGAAGGTACTGCCTTTAGCTTTATTTTATCCTGTCATGTTTTTTGCTTTTCAAGTGTTTGGGCTCGTCTACACGTCTTCGTCTGAAGCCGGCATCATTCAAGCGGCGATCCCGATCTTTACGATGATATTCGCCGCTTATTTTTTAAATGAACGGTTTACGAAGCGGCAATTCTTTTTCACCGTCTTGTCAGCGGCGGGGGTGGCCTGCATCTTTATGATGAAAAGCGCAGGCACCGGAAGCTCCGATTTGAGAGGGGCGGCGCTGATTTTGCTTTCGGCGCTTTCATCGGCGGGCTACAGTGTGCTCGCGAGAAAGATGACACGCACCTTCAATTCGCTTGAATTAACATATGTGACCACTGGTGCGGGATTTCTCTTTTTCAACGGCATCGCCGGGATCAGTCACATGGCAGACGGCACGCTGAGCGGATTTTTTGCTCCCTTCACTGATCCGGTGTTTATTCTTTCGGTTTTGTATTTGGGCGTGTTGTCATCGTTTGCGACATCATTTTTATCTAATTATGCTCTCTCAAAAATAGAAGCTGCGAAAATCAGCATGTTTAATCATCTGGCGACACTGGTGACGATTTTGGCTGGGATCATATGGCTGGGAGAATCACTTGAATGGTTTCACTTCGCAGGAACGGGGATGATTATTGCCGGACTGATCGGAGCGACGATGGTCAGGCCGGAAAGTCGGCTGAAAAAAGGCTAAAAAACGGAAAATCGGCTGTTTCAACACACCGATTTTCCGTTTTTCTTTATATTGCCGGGCCGGCCTCCTTGCGGCTGGCCGCGGCAATCGTTTTGATCTTCGCGGCTACTTGTTCCGTTTTTGCTAAAAGATACATATGGCCGCCTTTGAAATAGTGGAAATCGATCGTACGCGCCCACTTTTTCCAGCCATGCGCATCCTTCATGCATTTCTCATCGCGATCTCCGTTCAGGATATGAACAGGCGACATGAGCGGCGTATGATCCGTATGGCAGAACGTCTCAAGCGCTCTGTAGTCCGCTCTGAATGACGGCAGGAAAAAGTTCATGACTTCCCTGTTATCTTTCAGTTGTTGGGGTATTCCGCCAAGCTGGATGAGATGGTCGAGAAATGCGTCATCATTTTTGTGAGACACTTTTTGCCGCTGAATATGAGGCGGCTGAATCGCTGAAATCACCGCAGCTGCCGGAAAGATGCCTTCTTGTTCAAGCTTTTGCGTCAACCTGTAAACAACCATCCCGCCCATGCTGTGGCCGAACAGTACGAATGGAGCGGAGAGCCTCGGCTTGAGCGCCGCTATATACAGATCGACGAGTTCTTCCAAATTGTCGACAAACGCCATTCGATTTGTTCCGTGTCCAGGCGGTTCGATGGCCAGTACTTCAAAATCTGCTTTTAAATGTTCATAAAGCGGTCTGAATGATGCCGAATATCCCCCGGCAAACGGGAAACAGATCAACTGCGTGCCGCCTGCCGGCGCTCCAAACTGCTTAATGATCTCGTTCATTTATCATGCCCCCCCGATTACAGCGGCACGTTCCCCCAAAATCTGTCTGATCAAATCTGCATTGGTTTTGACAAAGACGTCCGCGAGCATTTCATCATGTCTTCCAACACCTTGATATTCATCATAAGAAGACTCCGTTCCTTCTTTCCACGTCGAAAGCCATTCCGGGAGCGGTTTCGCGTGCTCTGATTTGATCAAGTGAATCTCGCAGCTGACCGTTCCTTGATGGACAAGGTTAACAAAGTAAGAATAATAGGCTGCCATCTTTTTGGCGATGCCATCGGCAACCGTCTTGATTTTCATATATTCATTGTCCTTGTTGGCTTCCATCAGAGCAGCTGTATCAGCTTCAATTGACCGCCCTTCTAAATCGCTGACACCGTTCTTCATATATGAATCGATCATCAGCAGCTTTTCGACTTTCCGCCCGTTCTTTTCGAGTGTTTGCGCCACTTCAAAGGCGAGTCCGCAGCCGGCCGAATAGCCGATCAATGTCAGCGGCCCTTCTGGCTGAAGGCCGGAGATGGCTTCTGCGTAGCGCACGGCGCGGTCATCGCTTTCTATAAAGTCAAACGCATGAATCTTGTATTCCGGCATTTGTTCGGCCAGTTTGCCGTACACGATGCCATAGCCGAGGACAGGCGGGAATGCGAACAAATGGCGGGTGCTTTCCTGATTGAAGACGGTTTTTTTCACGTCATCCGTATGTCCGCCCTGGTCGATATAAGCCGCGAGGCCCTCGATTGTGGGCATTTCAAACAACACATTCACCGGAACATCGATGGCGTGATCTTTCAGCATCCGGGAGGTGACAGCCATAGCTTTCAATGAATGTCCCCCGATTTCAAAAAAGTTCTCGTCTATTCCGATCTGCTGTCTACCGAGAACCTCAGACCAAATGATCGCAAGCTTTTCTTCCGTCATATTGCGAGGTGCACGGTGCTCTGTTGGATTCGGCCGGCCATCTGCTTCAGGAAGAAGGCGGCGGTTGACTTTTCCGTTTGCGGTGAGCGGCAGCTCTTCAAGCATGATATATGCATCCGGCACCATGTAAGCCGGGAGATTCCGAGCCAGTTGGCGGCGAACCTCCTCGTTCGAAACCACAGCTCCCCGCACCGGGACGACATAGGCGGTGAGCGCCGCATCCCCATTCCCTCTTTTCTTGGCGATTACAACGGCTTCCTTTACGCCTTGACAGCGCATCAGCTCCTCTTCGATTTCACCGAGCTCAATTCGGTGGCCGCGGATTTTCACTTGATCATCGATCCGGCCGATGAAGTCGATATTGCCGTCCGGCAGCCAGCGGGCCAGATCCCCTGTCCTGTACATCGTTTCACCGCTGTTGAACGGATGCGGCACGAATTTTTCCGCAGTCAGTTCCGGCCTGTTTAAATAGCCGCGCGATACCCCTGTACCGCTCAGACACAATTCACCTACCGCTCCAATCGGTTGAAGCCGGTTATTTTCCGTCAGAATGTATGCATTGGTTTCGTTTATCGGCTTGCCGATCGGAATGGAAACCGCGCTGTCCTCAATGCGGTTGACCGGATAGAACGTCGCGAAGACGGTCGTTTCCGTCGGCCCGTATACATGAATGATCCTGTCCGGTCCCATGGCGGCAAATGCTTTCTTGACATGGCTGACAGATGAGCGCTCTCCGCCGAACAGAACTTTGCGAATCCCTTTCATCCACTCTGTTCCCGCATCGACCAGGAGGTTGAACAGCGCCGTTGTCACAAACATGACCGTGATGTTTTCCTTCTGAATCGTTTCTGTCAGCTTGCCGATATGGAGAATCGTCGCCTGATCGGCCACTACCAGCTTTGCTCCGTTTAAAAGCGCGCCGTACACATCAAATGTGAAGCCGTCAAACGCATAGTTTGAAAGGGACAGCAAGGTGTCTTTCTCGGAAAGGCTGATGTAGTTTGTCTCTTTTACAACTCTTGTAATATTGGCATGGGTCGTCAGATTGCCTTTCGGTTTTCCCGTTGTGCCTGACGTATACATGATATAAGCAAGGTCGTCCGGTTCGGCGGCAATTTCAAGGTTTCGCCCGCTTTCTGCAGACACCGCCGGATCGTCGATCAAGATCGTATTCTGATGAAAAGAAAGCGACGCCGCATGTCCGGCAAGCTCTTCTTGTGTCAGCATGCAAACAGCCCCGCTGTCCTCCAGCATATACTGAATCCGCGCTTCAGGATATTCCGGGTCAATCGGCAGATAGGCGCTCCCTGCTTTTAAGACGGCGAGTATCGCGATGACCATTTCTGGCGAACGACGGAACAAAAGAGCGATAGGTTCGCCGCGGCCGACGTTCTTTTTGCGCAAAAGATGCGCAACCTTGTTCGCCTTTTCGTTCAATTCCCGATATGTCAGCGTCCGCCCGGCCGCTGATACCGCGGGTTGTTCCGGGAGCGCTTCAGCACATTGCTCAAACCGTTGCGGGATCGTCAGCCCGGTTTGCTTCCGTTGGACTTGACCGTTAAATTCATGGAGAAGGCGCTCTTTTTCCTTTTTGGATACGACACAAATGTCGTCAAGCGGCTGCTCCGGATTTCTGATGATCTCGCGAATAGCTGTCAATAGCTGTTCTTTTAGCTGCAAGATGAAAGATGGTTCGAAGACATTCCTGTTGTATGCGAGTTTCAGCAGCATTTCTTCACCCGGTGAGGCAAGCAAATTCAGATCATAATTCGATTTTTCGAAAACGGTGATATCATCCATTGTGAAGCCGAGATTTTTTTCTTCGTGCTGTTTGTTGGCTTCTTGCAGCGGATAATTTTCAAAAACGATAATGTGGTCGATCAAGTTCGGCGCTGCTATATGACTTTGGATATCATAGAGCGGCATATATTGATGCGGCTCAGCTTCAAGCGCCTGCTTCTGCAATTCAGCGACCAGCTCTGTAAAGGTCGTTTGCGCGCCAAAGGTTACCCGTTTCGGGACGACATTGATAAACAAACCGACCATGTGCTCGACACCTTGAATGTCAGCGGGGCGGCCTGACACAACTGTACCGAAGATCAGATCGCGGGATCGCTGATAGCGGCTGAGCAGCACCGACCACACCGCCTGAAGAGCCGTGCTCAACGTGGTATGATGCTCTTTTGCAAGCTGTGTGAACACTTCTGTATCTTCTTTTGGAAGTGTAAACAGCAGTTCTTCCGGCTGATTGCCGGCTTGCTCCGGTTTTTTCCGCTGTTCGCTGAATGTCGTCTGCCCTTCGAATCCGGCTAAATGATGTTCCCAGTAAGCCAGCGATCTTTGTTTGTCCTGACTTTCGAGCCATTTAATATAGTCTTTGTAAGGTTTGACGGGCCCGAGGCTGTATAGCCTGTTTTCGCGGAGCGCGTTGTACACTTCAAACAGTTCCTGTACGACGATCCCGAAGCACCATCCGTCCAGAAGAATATGATGATAGCTCCACACCCATTCGTAACGGTCCTGTCCCTTTTTAAAAACCGCGGTTCTCATCGGAATGTCTTTTGAGAGGTTAAACCCTTTTTCTTTATCTTTTCGTTTATAATCTTCGATTCTCTCATTTTGTTCTGCTTCAGAAAGTCCTGATAGATCAATTTCTTCTGCCTGAAACGACCTTTCCTTTAAAACGACTTGAACCGGACGTTTCATTTTTTCATGAACGAAAACGGTTCGGAATATATCATACCTGCCGATGATGACATTCATGCTTTTTTCCAATATATCTTTTTGAAAAGAGCCTTTCACCTGCATGCTGATTTGTTCAATATAAAAGCCTTGTCCCGGATGCAGCAGCGTATGAAAAAGCATCCCTTCCTGCATCGGCGACAAATAGTATATGTCCTGGACATGTTCTTTTTTGAACTGGCTCAAAATCGTATCCCCCTTTCATAGGCTCGCCCGCTTAACAAGCGGGCAAGTCCTCGGTGTTTATTTCAAGTTTTCTTCAAGAACGTCAAACAGGTCGCCCATTTCTTCCATCTCAAGATCGCCGGCAGAAAAATCACTCGGTGTAAATTCGCGCTCCTCTTTAGCTGTACAATGGTCGATCAATGCCGTTAGGGAAGCTTTGAATCTGTCCATCAGCCCTTGTACGGTCTGTCTGTCATATTCCTCTGTATTGAATGAACATGACAAGATGAATTTTTCCTTGCTGATGATGCCGCTGAAGCTCAGCGCATAGAGCGCTTCAGACCTTTCAGAAACCTGTCTGCCCATATCATAAGAAGAAGGTCCGAAGAAATCGGTCTGCACCTCCCTGTCGATCTGCCCCAGGTAGTTAAAGCTGATGTCAGGCTTGATCGAGAAATCGGCACCGGCTTTTTTCCGGTCTGTTAAGTAGCGAAGGATGCCGTAGCCGATTCCTTTGTCAGGAATGCGCCGAAGGGTTTCTTTGACGTTTTTAATGGTCTCAGGCAATCCTGCCGCTGCTTCGCTTTTTAAAACAACCGGATATTGCGCGGTAAACCATCCCGCCGTTCTCGAAATATTCATCCCCGGAATGATTTCCTCCCTGCCGTGCCCTTCCATATTGATGCAAATATTGGAGCCGTTCGTCCATTCTCTGATTGTCAGGCTGAGGGCGGAAAGCAGGATGTCGTTGATATCCGTTCCATACGGCTCATGCACTTTCGTCAGCAGCAGACGCGTCTCCGCTTCGCTTAATTCAAACGTAACTGCAGAATTGTTTTCCGCTTTTCTTTCTGCGGCAGCCCGATCTTTCGGCAGCTCGCAAATGCGCTCTTGTTCAAGTCTGCGCCAATAATCGGCCGTTTTAAGAAAGCGTTCGCTTTGTGCATATGCCTCAAGCTCTTTTGCCCAGTCTTTAAACGAATTGGTTTTGTCGGGGAAGACAATGTCATGCTGCTGTGTGGCTTGCGAATAGCCTGATGCAAAGTCTTCCAGCAGAATCCGCCATGACACGCCGTCGATCACCAAATGGTGAATGACGATCAGCAAATGGTTGCCTTCCGCAGTCTGATACTGTTCTGCCTTTACAAGCGGCCCGTTTTCGAGATCAAGGCTTGCCTGAAGACGGTTTGCCTGGGCGGCGATTTCCGTTTCAATGTCAGTGACATATCGAAGGTCAACCACTCGAAAGGCGAACGAACGGTCGCCCGGCCCGCGGTTATACTGAATGAGGCGGCCGTTTTTCTTTTGATACACCATGCGCAAGGCATCATGATGCTCTGTCAATGCCGCCAATGTCTGTTCAACGAGCTCCGGGTCAAACCCTGAAGGCGCGTGAAGCATAACCGACTGATTCCAGTGATGCTCGTTCGTAAATTTGCGTTCAAAGAACCAGCGCTGAATCGGCGTCAATGTGACTTCCCCTTCGACAGGTCCTTGATTGATCGGTTTAGCATCGGCCCATTCAATATACGAACTGATCTCTCGGATCGTCGGGTGCTGAAACAAGTCCTTCATCTCCAGCTTCCACCCGTGCTGCTGAAGCCGGCTTGCCATTTGAATTCCTTTGATCGAGTCTCCGCCGAGCGCGAAGAAATTGTCTGTGATCCCGATTCGGTCTATACCGAGAACCTCCTGCCAAATGTCCGCCAACAGCTGTTCCGTTTCTGTAAGCGGCGCTTTGTATTCGGCTGTCTGCGCTTCGACGTCAGGCTGAGGCAGCGCCCTTCGGTCGACTTTTCCGTTCGCCGTAACCGGAAGCTCATCAAGCTGCACCCAGAATGACGGTACCATATAGTCCGGGAGCGTCTGTGCCAGCTTCCAGGCGAGACTTTCTGTATCAAGCTGTTCATTCGCAACGACATAGCTGCACAGCGCTTTATTGCCGCAGGCGTCTTCGATGTCGGTGACGACGGCTTCCTGCACTTCAGAGAGCCGTGCGAGCTGGACTTCGATTTCAGAAAGTTCGATCCGGAAGCCGCGGATTTTCACCTGCTGGTCGATTCGGCCGATGTACTCAAGCCGTCCGTCTTCCAGCCATTTGACCGCGTCCCCCGTCCGGTACATGCGCTCGCCCGGCACAAACGGGTCTTCCGTAAAACGCTTCGCCGTTTCCTCTGGCTTGTTCAGATAGCCGCGCGCAAGCCCGCGGCCGGCGATGCACAGCTCACCCGCGACACCGACGGGCTGGACTTCGTTGTTTTGTCCTAGCACATACGCCCGCGTATTGGCGATCGGCTTTCCGATTGAAAGCATTCCTTCATCAGGATCAATCGCCGTGCTCGTCGCGACGACCGTGTTTTCCGTCGGTCCATAGTTGTTGACGAGCGTGTAGGAGCGTTTTGCGATCCGTTTCAGCTTATCTCCGCCCGTAAGCAGCACGCGCAGCGACTGGTTATCCAGCTCCATGAACTGTTCGCACAGCTGTGTCGGCAGGAACGTGATCGTTATTTTGTTCTCTTCAAAGTATTGATTTAAGCGCGTAATATCCATCCGGATCGATTCATCGATGATGTGAAGCTCCGCTCCGGCGATCCAGTACGGGAACATCTCCCAAACGGAAGCGTCAAAGCCGAAGCCGGCATATTTCGCGCTTTTATCCTGTTCGGTGACCTTAAAGGCGTCATTATGCCAATAACACAAATTCACGAGCGACCGATGTTCGACCATGACGCCTTTCGGCTGGCCGGTCGTGCCCGATGTGTAGATCAAGTAGGCCAGGTTGTCTGACTGAGCTTGCGCGTTTGGATTCATGTCATCCTCTGGATAAAGCTCGCCGTCCAGAATGGAGCCTTCTCCATTTAAATCGATCACGTCTCCGGTAAATGTGTCCGGCACCGTTAATCCGCTTTGCGTCAAAAGCACCTCTGCGCCACTGTCTTTCAGCACGTATCTGATCCGCTCGGCCGGATAGCTAGGATCGATCGGCACATAGGCCGCTCCCGCTTTCAAAATTCCGAGCACGCCAGCGGCCATTTCAAGCGAAGGCTTGACCATGATCCCGATCCGCTGTTCAGGGCGGGCCCCTTTTTCGATCAGCAGCCGAGCCAGGCGGTTCGCCCGCGCGTTCAGCTCTTTGTATGTCCACTCCACGCCGTTGTACACTGCTGCCCCGCGGTCAGGCGTGCGAAGGACTTGCGCTTCGAACAGCTCATGGACCGTTTTGTCCTCCGGCACATCAAGCTTCGTCTCATTCCAATTTTGGACGATCCGCCGTTTTTCCGCTTCATCCAGAAGCGAAAGCTCTGAAAGGCGGGCATCCGGGTTTTCGGCAACCGCTTCGAGCAGGTTAAGCAAGTATCCGCTCCAGCGTTCAATCGTTTGTTTCTGAAACAAATCTGTTGCATATTCGAACTGAAGACCAATTTCATGATCTTTTTCATAAGCCCCAAGTGTCAGGTCGAACTTGGCAGCTGCATGTGAAATCTCGTACGGCTCGATTGTCAGACCGTCTAAATCGAGCGTCTCTTTATCAGGATCTTCCGTTGTCAGCATGACATTGAACAGCGGATTCCGGCTCATGTCGCGCGGTAAATCAAGCTTGGCGATCAGCTCTTCAAACGGATAGTCCTGATGGTCGAGGGCTGCGAGGCTGTTGTTTTTGACCTCTTCCAGAAACTCGCTGAATGATGCTTGATCAGGCACATGGTTTTTCAGCGCCAACGAATTGACGAACATTCCGGGCATGTCTTTCAGATCAGCATTTGTTCTGCCCGCTGCCGCTGTACCGACGACAATATCGTTTTGGCCGGATAGACGGCTTAAAAACAGGTTAAAAACGGCGAGCATCACAATATTCAGCGTCGTGTTCGTTTCCGCCGTCAAACGGCGCATTTTAAGGGCGGCGTCTTTTGATACTTTAAAGCGAACCCGGTCACCGGCAAAGCTTTGGACAGGAGGACGCGGAAAGTCGAGCGGAAGGCTGAGTTCCGGAACGCTTTCCTTAAACTGACGGAGCCAGAAATCTTCCTGTTTCCGAATGTTTTCTTGCTGGTCAGGTTCTTGCTGCCACACCGCATAATCCTTGTAGTGCAGCTTCGGCTCAGGGAGCGAAGCGTCTTTATAAAGCTGAGCGATTTCTTTGACGAAAAGGCTTCTGGAAACGCCGTCCGCAATAATATGATGTGTATCAATCAAAAGCAGATGGCGCGTAGAGCTGATGGAAAGCAACTCGGCTCTGATCAGCGGAGCGGTGCTGAGATCAAACGGTCTGATAAAGCGGTTGATTTCCGCTTCTGCGTCCTCTTCACAAATATGAATAACCTTTAAGTCAATGTCCGCTTTTTCATGCACAATTTGAACGGTACGGCCATCGATTTCAATAAATGCGGTTCGCAATGATTCATGCCGGTTCACCAAGTCGGCGAACGCCCGTCTTAAACGATCCGTATCAAGCACGCCTTCCATCATGAGAACAGACGGCATGTTGTAGCCCGTTCCGTTCTTTTCAAAATGGTGGAGGGCATACATCCGTTGCTGAGCGGATGAAACCGGATACCAGTCGCGTTTTTCGGCAGGCTGAATCGCGCTTTGTTGTGACTGTCCTTCGGATGCTTCAATACTGCGGGCGAGCAAGCCGGCGGTCGGACAATCGAACAACGTTTTTAGCGGTACTTTTTTTCCGAGCCTGGATTGGATTTCCGCTATCAGCATCATTCCTTTTAATGAATGTCCGCCAAGATCGAAGAAATTGTCGTCAAGTCCGACCTTCTGAACGCCAAGCACCTCTTCCCAAATGCCGCAGAGGGCTTTTTCAATTTCGGTTGACGGCGCTCTATACGAATCGCTTCGTCCGTTTAGACCTTGCGGCTCCGGGAGCGCGCGGCGGTCCACTTTTCCGTTTGCCGAAAGCGGCATTTTATCCACCGTTACGAAGTATGACGGGATCATGTACGACGGCAGCCGCTCGGAAAGACGCTCTCTCAGTTCGGAAACCGGCAGCTGTCGTTTCGCTTGAATATAAGCGCACAATTCGTCTAACCCCGAGTCAGTCGTAAAGGAAAGAACGATAGCCCGCTCTATATCATCAAGCCCGTTAAAGGCTTCTTCGATTTCTTTCAATTCGATTCTGTAGCCGCGGATTTTCACCTGATCATCCGTCCGCCCCAAAAATTCAATCTCTCCATTCGGAAGACGGCGGACGAGATCCCCTGTCCGGTACATGAATGTGCCCGGCGTGTAAGGATTTTCGACAAACTTCGCAGCCGTGAGTTCCCGGTTGTTCACATATCCTCTTGCAAGCCCGCTTCCCGTTATATACAGCTCGCCTGCTGCTCCGGCGGGAACAAGCCGGTGGGAGGCGTCTAATACCAGTGCTCCGGCGCCCGAAATCGGCCGTCCAATCGTCGGACGCTCGGCGAATTGTCCGATCATGTCCGGCTCGACCGGTTTAGCGATTGCTCCGATCGTCGTTTCCGTCGGACCGTAATGATTGATGAATCTGGTGTCCGGATAGCGGGAATGAAACCGCTCGACATCTTTCGGATTGATTTTTTCTCCCCCTAGTACAATCAGTCTCAATGACTGAAGCCCCTTTGCCAAAGCGAAGCTTTGCGGCTGAACGACCGTATGGAAAAGCGACGGCGTCAGCTTCATATATGTGATCCCTTGTTCACCGATATAATGAGTAAATGCCTCCGGTTCTGTATACGTTTCTTTCGGGACGATATGCAGCTCTCCTCCGGCAAGCAGCACCGGGAAAAAGCTCGTGTATCCGAGATCGAACGCATAGGAAGACAAAAGCATCGTTTTATCCGAAGCTGACAGGTGCGCCTCACTGATAAACCAGGAAACATAGTTTGCCAGATTCCGGTGTTCGAGCTGAACGCCTTTCGGCCGGCCAGTCGTTCCGGATGTGTAGATGATGTACGCCAAACTCGCTCCGTCCGTAGTTGGATGCGGCCGTTTATTACTTGCCATCAGCGTGTCTTTTCTGACATCTATCAGTCTCCCGGTATACCAATCCGCGAGATCCGCTTGATGGGAAGGTTCTGTTAAGAGCCAGCGGACTCCGCTGTCTTCCAGCATATATTGCACCCTGCTCGTCGGCATTTCCGGATCAATCGGCAAAAAAGCGCCTCCTGATTTCATTACACCGAGAATCGCTGCTGCGACCTCTGCAGAACGATTCAGCATAATGCCGACAACATCGTCTTTTCCGACGCCTTCACTGCGCAGCACATTTGCGATCTGATTTGCTTTTTCGTCGAGCACGCGGTATGTGAGGATCGTTTCCCCGCAGACAACGGCCGGCTGATCAGGCATTTCGTCCGCCTTTTCTTCAAACTGTACATGACACGGCCGCTCCTCAAGGCGCTCCGCCTGGCTGCGCCTCGCTTCTTCGAGCAGAAGTGCGCGCTCTTTGACTGAAAGCAGTTCGATGTCCCTGAGCTTAATGCCGGGGTTTTCGCAGATTTTTTTAATCACATTTAAGAAGTGACCGCTCCAGCGCCTAATCGTTTCTTCTTTAAATAAGGATACGGCATAGTCAAAGCTCAAACCGATTTCGCCATCATGCTCCACAGCCTCAAGCGACAGATCGAACTTCGCCGTGCGGTGACGCACCGAGTAAGACGAAATCTGCAAATCTCCGAGTTTCAGCGTCGGTACCTCCATGTTCTGCATGTTGAAAAAGACGCTGAACAGCGGATTTCGGCTTGTATCCCGCGGCAATGGCAGTTTTTCAATCAGTTCTTCAAGCGGATAATCCTGCTTGGCAAAGCCTTGAAGACTTGTCTCTTTGACTTCCTGCAAAAACTGCTTAAACGTTTTTTCTCCTTCGGGACGATTGCGGAGCGCCAGCGTATTGACAAACATGCCCGGAATGTTGTGCAAATCCGGATGGGTTCTGCCTGCCACGGGCGATCCGACGATCAAATCATCCTGTGACGCATACTTGGAAAGCAGGATATTAAATGCAGCCAACAGGAACATATAAAGTGTCGCATCAGCTTCAGAAAGCAGCTTTTGAATGTCTGCCGTCAGTTTTTGATCGATTCCGAAGACGACACGGTCACCTTCAAAGCTGCGTTTTGACGGCCGTGGAAAATCGTACGGCAGATCGAGAACAGGCAGCTCGCCTTTAAAAACGTCAAGCCAATACTGTTCTTGTTCTTTCAATTTCTCCTGATGCTCCGGTCCGTTTTGCCACACAGCGAAATCTTTATAGTGTAGCTTAGGGGCAGGCGCCTCTTCTCCGTGGTAGAAGCCGGCCAGGTCGCGAATCAGTATGCCGGTGGAGCTTCCGTCCGTAATAATATGGTGCATATCGATCATCAGCAGATGGCGTTTTTCTTCAAGCTTCACGAGCTCCGCCCTGACGAGCGGCGCCTTATTCAGCTCAAACGGCCGGATAAATTCTCTGATCGCCGCTTCGGCTTCCGCTTCTTCCGCCACTGATTCCGTCAGGTGAAAAACCGCGTCTTGATGGATGATTTGAACGATTTCTCCATCGATTAATTCGAACGATGTCCGCAATGTTTCATGGCGGCCGATCAAGGCCCGAAACGCGGCTTCCAAACGCTCCTTATCTAATTCGCCTTCCAAAAGCAGAACCGCCGGCACATTGTAGCTCGTGCTTGCTTCTTCGAGCTGATTGAGGATGTACATGCGCCGTTGGGCGGACGAAACCGGGTAATTCGGACGGGATGGTGCCGGCGTAATCGAAGCGGTTTCCTCTTTTGTTTCTCCTTGAAGAAATTCGGCCAGCTCTCTGATCGTCGGTTTTTCAAATAATACTTTGATCGGCACCTCTTTTTGGAGCTGCTCTTGTATTTTGGCAGTCAGCATCATCGCCTTCAGCGAGTGTCCGCCGATGGAAAAGAAGTTGTCATCGATTCCCGGCTGCTTGATGCCGAGAATCTCTTCCCAGATTGCCGCCAGAATTTCTTCCGTTTCATTTTTTGGCGCTTCGAATCTAGCAGTCTCTTCAGCGATAGCAGCCGGAAGCTGACGTTTGTCAACCTTTCCGTTGGCTGTCAGCGGCATGCTGTCGAGTTCGATCAAATGGGCCGGAATCATATACTCCGGAAGCGACCGGGACAGCTCTGTCCGCAGCTGCGCGGCCGGCCTCGTGCCAACGGCAGTGTAATAGGCGCAAATCTCGTTTTCTCCGGCGTTGTTTTCCCGAATGACAGCGGCCGCTTCTGAAATCCCCTCAAGGCGGGCTAAAGCCGCTTCAACCTCGCCTAATTCGATCCGGAAGCCGCGAACCTTCACTTGATGATCAATCCGGCCGAGGAATTCGATATTCCCGTCGGGAAGCCATTTTGCCAAGTCGCCCGTACGGTACATCCGCTTCCCTTCGGCAAAAGGATCGCCGACAAACTTTTCATCTGTCAACTCAGGCTGATTCAAGTAGCCGCGCGCCACCCCGTCTCCGCCGACACACAGTTCACCGGGCACGCCGATCGGCTGAAGCGAGCCGTGTTCATCAACGATATAGGCGGTTGAATTTCCGATCGGCTTTCCAATCGGGATCGTCCTCTCATATGCTTGATCGATCAAAAAACAGGTCGAAAATGTCGTATTTTCGGTAGGCCCGTATCCGTTCCAAAGCGACAGTTCCGGTGATTCGCGTTTGACTCTGTTGACGATTCCCGGAACAAGGGCATCTCCGCCGATAATTAGATCGTTCAAGGTTGCAAACATTCCCGGATCCTGCTGAGCAAGCTGATTGAAAAGAGGCGAAGTCAGCCACATTGTTGTGATTCCGGTTTCCTTCAGAAACATGTTGAACCTTTTTCCATCAAGGAGCGTCTCTTTCGGGACGGGATAAAGGGTTCCTCCGTTTAGCAGTGCGCCGAATACTTCAAATGTACTGGCATCAAAGCTGACAGCCCCTGTCTGCGCCATCTTCACGCCGCTCTTCAGCGGGATGTAGCCCGCATTTTTGACAAGGCGGACGATATTGCGGTGTTCGACCATAACGCCCTTCGGCCTGCCCGTCGATCCGGATGTATAAATGTAATAGGCAAGGTCTTCGGGCTTGTTGACATGTTCAAGGTTGGCGGCATCTTCTTTTTCTGCATCCATCGCATTTACGGCGAGCACCTCATACCCTTCCAGCGACATCTGCGTACTGTCTTTTGTAAGGACGATCTTTGCCCCGCTGTCTTCGAGCAAAAAGCGAATTCGCTCTTCAGGATATTCGGGATCGATCGGCACGTACACGCCGCCTGCTTTCAGCACCGCCAGCATGCTGACGGCTGCTTCAAGCGACCGCTCCATCATAATGGCGGCGGCATTTCCGTGCATCAAGCCTTTAGCTTTCAGTCTTCTCGCGAGCTGATTGGCTTTCTCATTCAGCCTGCGGTAAGTCAGGCTTCTTCCGTCAGCGGCAACAGCCGTTTTGTCAGGAGACGCTTTAACCTGTTCTTCAAACAGCTCCGGGATCGTCTTTTCTCTTGGATAATCGGATTTTGTTTGATTAAAAGCGAGCAGCGTTTGTTGCTGCTGTTTTGATAAGATGGCGGCGCTGGCTGCTTTTGATTCGGGATTTGCAATCGCCTCTTCTGCAAGTCTCGTTAAATGCCCGGCGGCCTGCTCAATGAAAGCCGCATCAAAAGCCGCACCGTTGTATTTCAATTTGATCGTCCACTCAGCTCCCGGATAAACGATCAAATTAAAGTCGTAATTCGTTTGTTCAAAAGCTCCGGCAGCCTTGATAGAAAAGCCGAGCCGCTCATGAATCGTTCCGTTTTCAAGCTCCTTATCAAGCGGATAGTTCTCAAACGCGACAAGATGGCTGATCAAGCGGCCGTCCAATGCCGATTGCTTTTGAATCTCATAGAGCGGTAGATAGTCGTACCGCTCCGCGTCAATCGCATGCTGCTGTGCTTGTTTGAACAGCTCGGCAAACGATGCATTTTGATCGACCTTTAAACGGACAGGGATCGTGTTGATGAACAGCCCTGCCATATGCTCGATTCCGTCAATTTCCGACGGGCGCCCGGACACAACCGTGCCGAACACCACATCATCGGTTCTGTTATATTTGGCAAGAACCGCTCCCCAAATCGCCTGAAAAAGGTTGGGAGCTGTGACATGATAGCGGTTTGCCGCCTGTTTAAGAGCATCTACCATATTCTTGTCCCAAACAAACGTAAACTCCTCGTTCCGGTACGATTCTGAATCCGGCCGCGGTTTGCCGCCGGGAATGACGCTCGGACTTTCTAAACCCGAAAGGCGGTGTTCCCAGTAGGATGCCGCTTCACCCTTATCCTGCCGGCCGAGCCATTTAATATAGTCCGCATACGGTTTTCCCTGATCAAGCGGAATCGTCCGGTTTGCTCGAAACGCTTCATAGTTTTGAAAAAGGCGTTTCATTAATATCCCCATGCTCCAGCCGTCCATCACGATATGATGGTTGCTCCAGACGAGACGGTACTTGTTCCGGTCAAGCCGAAAGACCGCCGTTTTAAACAGCATGTCTTTCGCCAAATTAAACCCGGCAGCCTGTACCTCTAGTTTATACCGGTCAATGCGGTTTGTTTGCCTTTCCTCATCCAAGTCCGCAAGATCCTCAAATTCCACTATTGCCTGCCGTTCAGCCAGGACAACCTGGCGCGGTTTTTGCAATTGCTGATGAACAAAAACCGTTCTAAGAATATCGTATGAACGCACGAGCTGATTCACGCTTTTTTCAAAGATCCCCAAATCAAATTCCCCGTCTATGAATAGCTCCAGCTGTGTGAAGTAAGAGGAAGATTCCGGATCAAGCATTGCGTGGTACAGCATCCCTTCCTGCATCGGTGTCAACGGATACACCTTTTGAATCTTTTGTTTCCCCATAAGGCACCTCGTTTTTTTCTTAGAAAATTTCCATCAGTTTATCTAATTCTTCAAGCGTGAGTTCGTCATCTCCAAGATCGCTCGGGGTCAGTTCGCCCCCATCCCGCTCTAAGCAATGATCGATCAATTGCAGCAAATAAGTTTTAAAGCTTGCGGCGACAGCGGCGACGGTGCTTTCTTTATATTCGAGTGAATGATAAGCGATTGACATTGTCAAAATGCCGTCTTCGATATAGCCGACGATGTCCAGCGCATTCGGTTTTTCCGTTTCCGGGCTGAGCGGATCGCCGGATGGCAAAGTTGATCTCGTGAACAGACCCGAATCCGCCATCTCTGTAAACTCGCCCAAATAGTTGAAGCTGATATCATGCTTGATCGGCTTCGCCTTTTTGCCTTCTTCGGTCAAATAACGATAAATGCCATAGCCGATTCCTTTATTCGGAATGTGGCGCAATTCTTCTTTTGTCTGTTTGATTTGATAGCCGATATCCCCTGAATGGCGCATTTGAATCAGCGCCGGGAACTGGCTTGTAAACCAGCCGACCGTCCGGGAAATATTCAAGCCGTCTATGATGTCCTCCCGGCCGTGTCCCTCTAAGCAGATGATAAAGTCTTCCTGCCCCGTCCACTCTTTCAGCGCCAAGCCCAACGCCGTAAGCAAAATGTCGTTCATTTCCGTGTTATATGCTTCATGAACTTTTGTCATCAACTGTTCCGTTTCTTCTTTTGAGAGGGAAAACTCAGCCGTTTTCGTATGGCGCATCCGCTTGTCCTCTGCTTCATCGTCTTTCGGGAGCGCTGCCGTCTCCGCCTGTTCGATTTCCTGCCAATAGCCAATTTCTTTTGCGAAAGCTTTTGACCCTGCATATTCTTCCAGGCGAGCCGCATATTCAGCAAAAGAGTGCGTCTTGTCTTGAAGAATAATCGGCTCCCCTTTTTCAGCCTGGGCGTACCCGGCGGCGAAATCCTCAAGGAGGATTCTCCATGAGATTCCGTCCACAACGAGATGATGAATAACTATGAGAAGATGATCGCCTTGATCCGTTTTAAAGATCGCCGCTTTCAAAAGCGGGCCTTCGGTTAAATCGATACTGCTTTGAATCCGGTTTGATGCCTTCAACACGGCAGCTTCAAGTTCAGCGCCCGATTCATTGAAGCGGATGACTTCAGGGCGAACCGCTGTTTCTTCCAGCCCTCTGTTGTACTGAACAATCCCGTCTCCATTTCGTTGATAAACCATGCGAAGTGCGTCATGATGTTCGATTAGCTTGCTTAAAGCCTTGCCTGCCGTTTCCGGGTCGAATCCCGTTAAAGCGTGAAGCATAACCGACTGATTCCAGTGATGCTCGTTCGTAAATTTGCGTTCGAAGAACCAGCGCTGAATCGGCGTCAATGTGACTTCGCCTTCGACAGGGTTCTGATCGATCGGCTGATCGTCAGCCGCTTGAACATAAGCACTCAGCTCTCCGATCGTCGGGTGCTGAAACAAGTCCTTCATCTCCAGCTTCCATCCGTGCTGCTGAAGCCGGCTTGCCATTTGAATTCCTTTGATCGAGTCTCCGCCGAGCGCGAAGAAATTGTCTGTGATCCCGATTCGGTCTATACCGAGAACCTCCTGCCAAATGTCCGCCAACAGCTGTTCCGTTTCTGTAAGCGGCGCTTTGTATTCGGCTGTCTGCGCTTCGACGTCAGGCTGAGGCAGCGCCCTTCGGTCGACTTTTCCGTTCGCCGTAACCGGAAGCTCTTTAAGCTGCACCCAGAATGACGGTACCATGTATTCCGGGAGCGTCTGCGCCAGCTTCCGGGCGAGGCTTTCTGTATCAAGCTGTTCATTCGCAACGACATAGCCGCACAGCGCTTTGTTGCCGCAGGCGTCTTCGATGTCGGTGACGACGGCTTCCTGCACTTCAGAGAGCAGCGCGAGCTGGACTTCGATTTCAGAAAGTTCGATCCGGAAGCCGCGGATTTTCACCTGCTGGTCGATTCGGCCGATGTACTCAAGCCGTCCGTCTTCCAGCCATTTGACCGCGTCCCCCGTCCGGTACATGCGCTCGCCCGGCACAAACGGGTCTTCCGTAAAACGCTTCGCCGTTTCCTCCGGCTTGTTCAAATAGCCGCGCGCAAGCCCGCGGCCGGCGATGCACAGCTCACCCGCGACACCGACAGGCTGGACTTCGTTGTTTTGTCCTAGCACATACACCCGCGTATTGGCGATCGGCTTTCCGATTGAAAGCATTCCTTCATCAGGATCAATCGCCGTGCTCGTCGCGACGACCGTGTTTTCCGTCGGTCCATAGTTGTTGACGAGCGTGTAGGAGCGTTTTGCGATCCGTTTCAGCTTGTCTCCGCCCGTAAGCAGCACGCGCAGCGACTGGTTATCCAGCTCCATGAACTGTTCGCACAACTGTGTCGGCAGGAACGTGATCGTTATTTTGTTCTCTTCAAAGTATTGATTTAAGCGCGTAATATCCATCCGGATCGCTTCATCAATGATGTGAAGCTCCGCTCCGGCGATCCAATACGGGAACATCTCCCAAACGGAAGCGTCAAAGCCGAAGCCGGCATATTTCGCGCTTTTGTCCTGTTCGGTGACCTTAAAGGCGTCATTATGCCAATAACACAAATTCACGAGCGACTGGTGTTCGACCATGACGCCTTTCGGCTGGCCGGTCGTGCCCGATGTGTAGATCAAGTAGGCCAGGTTGTCAGACTGTGTACCTGCCTGTGGGTTCACCTCATCGTCTTTTGTGATTTCTTCGCTCAGCATCGAATCGAGAAGAAGTGTTTCACCGCTGAATTCTTCAGGTGCGGCTAAGTTTGTTTCCGTCAGAAGCAGCTCTGCGCCACTGTCTTTCAGCACGTATCCGATCCGTTCAGCCGGATAGCTAGGATCGATCGGCACATAGGCCGCTCCCGCTTTCAAAATCGCGAGCACGCCAGCGGCCATTTCAAGCGAAGGCTTGACCATGATCCCGATCCGCTGTTCAGGACGGGCCCCTTTTTCGATCAGCAGCCGGGCCAGACGGTTCGCCCGTGCGTTCAGCTCTTTATACGTCCACTTCACGCCGTTGTACACCGCTGCCCCACGGTCAGGCGTGCGGAGAACTTGCGCTTCGAACAGCTCATGGACCGTTTTGTCCTGCGGCACAGCCAGTCTCGTCTCATTCCAATTTTGGACGATCCGCCGTTTTTCCGCTTCATCCAGAAGCGAAAGCTCTGAAAGGCGGGCATCCGGATTTTCGGCAACCGCTTCGAGCAGATTGACCCAGTACCCGCGCCAGCGCTCGATCGATTCATGCTTAAAGAGAGCTGTATTGTATTCCATTTCAAAAACGAGAAGTCCGTCCTCTTCCGCCGCTGTCAGCGTCAGGTCAAACTTCGCAGTCTGATGGGCAAAATCATACGGCTTGAGTGTGATCCCTTCCATTGACAAGTCCTTCAAATCGGCATTTCGCATTGAAAAGACGGCATCAAACAATGGGTTTCGGCTCATGTCGCGCTGGATGTTCAGCTTCTCGATGAGTTCTTCAAACGGGTAATCTTGATGCTCAAACGCGCCGAGCGTCGTTTCTTTCACTTCCTCAAGGAATGCAGAAAACGGCTTGTCTCCTTCAGGACGCGTTCTTATTGCAAGCGTATTGACAAACATGCCGATGATCCGGTTCAAATCAGTATGCGGCCGCCCGGCAGCCGGAGAGCCGACAATGACCTCGCTCTGTCCGCTCAGTTTGGATAAAAGCGCGCTGTATGAGGCAGCGAGCACCATGTATAAAGTGCTGTCCGTTTCCTTGGCCAGTTTTCTCAGCTGCTGGACAAGCTCCGGTTTCAGCGCAAAGCTGAGACGGCTTCCTTCAAACGTTTGAATAGAAGGACGCGGATAGTCTGCCGGAAGCGTCAAAACAGGCAGCTCGCCGGCCAGCTCCTTGAGCCAGTATTCCTCCTGCACTTTGTGCCGTTCTGTCAGCAGATGCTGCTGCCATACAGAAAAGTCTTTATACTGAATCCTCAGCGGTTCAAGCGCCTCTCCAGCATAAAGCTTTGTCATTTCATCGATCAGGACGCTGACAGAAGCGCCGTCTGAAATGATATGATGCATATCCACAAGCAAAAGATGTTTTTCTCCCGTGAAACGTATGATGCTCATTCTAAATAACGGGGCTTTTGTTAAATCAAACGGCCTGATGAATTCTTTAATCAGCTTTTCCGCTTCTTGTTCATCTGCATCGATGACATCAATGGTCAATTCCGCAGCTTCCCAAATCCGCTGAACAGGTTCGCCGTCCTTGATTTCAAATGTCGTGCGGAATGCTTCATGGCGCTTGATCAGCATTTGCGCGGCAGACTCGAGGCGCTTCAAATCAAGCTTCCCTTCAAGCTGGAGAACGGCCGGCATGTGATAGCTTTTCTCTGCGCCTTCAATCTGCTGTAGGACGTACAGCCGTTTTTGCGCCGAAGATACCGGGTACGTATCCCGGTCCGGCACCGCTTCAATATAAACGGCTGATTTTTTCTCAGTTTTTTCCGCAGCCTGCGCCAGGGTTTCGATTGTCGGCGCCTGGAACAAATCTTTCAGCTGCAGATCAACATTCATCTCTTGCTGGATACGGGCAATGAGCGTCATTCCGATTAAAGAGTGTCCGCCAAGTTCAAAGAAATTGTCATGCACACCGATTTTCGGTACATTGAGCACCTCCTGCCAAAGATCGGCAAGCTGTGCTTCTGTTCGGCTCCTTGGCGCCGTATATTCCTTTTGCGCGGCCTGCGTGACATCCGGCTCAGGCAGCGCCCTTCTGTCGACCTTTCCATTGCCTGTGAGCGGAAGCTCCTGCAGCTGCATAAACACGGACGGGATCATGTAGCCCGGCAGACCTTCTGCCGCATATCGGCGAAGCTCTTCACTAGAAAGCTCCTGATCGGCCGTAAAGTAAGCACAGATCATTTGATCTCTCTTCCCGGTGTCAACAGCAAGAACAGCGGCTTCCTGAACCATTTCATGTGTGAGGAGATGGTGCTCGATTTCGCCCAGCTCGATCCTCTGTCCGCGAATTTTGACCTGATGATCAATCCGTCCGATAAATTCGAGACATCCGTCGGCAAGCCATCTCGCCATATCGCCCGTCCGGTAAATCTTCTCACCGGTTTTGAACGGATGTTCCGTAAACTTTTCAGCCGTCAGTTCCGGGCGGTTAAAATAGCCGCGGACAAGGCCGTCTCCGCCGACGCACAATTCTCCCGCAACCCCTGCCGGCTGTACATTGCCGAATGAATCAAGAATCAGAACCTCCGTATTGCTGACAGGCTTTCCGATCGGTATAGCCTGCGCATCGTCCGGCACTTCGTTGACTGGATAATAGGTTGTAAAGACAGTGCTCTCAGACGGGCCGTACATATGAAGCAGCCGTCCTTTGCCAACTGTGTTCAGAGCTCTTCTGACATGATCGACAGATGCACGTTCGCCGCCGAACAGAACCCTGCGGAGTCCCTTCAAACTGTCCGGCCGCATGTCTGTCAGCAGATTGAATAATGCGGTCGTGATCATTAAGACGGTAACCTTTTCTTTTTCAAGTACATGTGCGAGCCGGCTCATATCAAGAATCGTGTCTTTTGGAGCTATCACCAGCTTGGCGCCGTTCAGCAATGAACCGAACACATCAAACATAAAGGCATCAAACACGTAATTTGAAATTGAAAGAACGATATCGGATGTCATCACATCCAAGTAATTTGTGTTTTTTACCGTACGCAATATATTCCGGTGAGAAACCATATTGCCCTTAGGCGTCCCAGTCGTTCCGGATGTATACGTTAGATTGGCCATTGCTTCCGGTGAAATCGGAAGGCGCAAATCAGACGCATCTCCCAGATAAAGGTGTTCATCCTCAAGAAATAGAATGTCGCCGCCAAATTCAGCCGCCTCAGCGAGCGGCTTCATCGCCTTTTGCGTTAAAAGAACCGCCGCTCCGCTGTCCTCGAAGAAATGTTGCACACGTTTTTCAGGATGATCCGGATCGATCGGCACATAAGCAGCGCCGGCTTTCAGCACAGCGAGAATGCCGATGACCATTTCAGCCGACCTGGCGGTGAGAATGGCTGCCGTCGTGCCGGGCTGCACACCTCTTTCGCGGAGGCGCCTCGCCAATTGGTTCGCTTTCCGATTGAGCTCACCGTATGACCATACTTTGTCTTCAAATTGCAGGGCGGGATGTCCGCCTCTTTCCGCCGCCTGTTCCTCAAATAGCTGAACGATCGTTTTCTCCCTCGGATAATCGCTTGCCGCGGGGTTGAACGCGACGAGCTGACGATTCGTTTCCTCTTCTGTCAAAAGGCTGTACTCGCCGATTCTGCGCAGCGGATCAGCCGTCATGCCCTCCAGAAGGTGCAAATATGCTTTCAGCATCCTTTCTGCCGTATCTTTTTTAAACAGCTTCGTACTGTAATCCAAATCGAGAATCAATTCTCCCTGCTCTTCTTTCGCCTGCAGCGTTAGGTCGAACTTTGCAATATTGAAGTTCGTTTCATAAATCGAGAGGTGCAAATCGCCGAGCATCGGAATGTCTTCCCATGCATTTTGCAAAATAAACATCGTGTCAAAGACGGGATGACGGCTTAAATCGCGCGATGCACCAACCTTTTCCGCAAGCCGCTCAAACGGATATTCCTGATGCTCAAAAGCGTCGATTACCGTTTTCTTTACATCATGCAGGAAGTCTCTGAACGTTCTGCCCGACTCCACTTTTGAACGGATCGCCAGCGTATTGACAAACATGCCGATGATTCCTTCCAGATCGGAATGTCTGCGGCCGGCCGCCGGCGTTCCGACGATCACATCTTCCTGCCCGGAGTACTTTGCTAGCAGCATGTTGTATGCGGCCAGCATGACCATATACAATGTCGCGCCGTTTTGCTCTGCCAGCACGGCTAATTTTTCTTTCATGTCTTTTGGCAGGACTGCGGATACCCTGTCTCCTTCAAAGCTTTGAACAGACGGCCTCGGCTCATCCGTTATCAGCTGCAGTACGGGAAGCTCGCGGGCGAACACGCTTTGCCAATAAGCCTCTTCTTTTTGAAAACCTTTTTGTGCCTGCGTCCTTTGCCAGAAAGCATAATCTTTGTAATGCAAATTCGGCTCCGGCAGTTCTTCCCCTTTATACAGTGCGGCCAGCTCATTCAATATGATCGAAATCGATACGCCGTCAGACACAAGATGATGCATATCGAACAACAGCACATGTCTGCGGTCTGCGAGACGGACGAGACCTGCTCTCATCAGCGGAGCTTTGGCGAGATCAAAGCGGCGGACAAAAGATTTCGCCATTTGTTCGATCGGCTTCCCATCTGCTTTAACCTTCTCAATCTTGAACTGAACCCTTTGATGAATGTTCTGTCTCGGCTCGCCATCGACAACTGTAAACGAAGTGCGCAGCGCCTCATGCCTATCAATCAGTTTTTGAAAAGCAGCTTCAAGGCGCTGAACATCAAGGGTGCCCTCAAGCATCGCCGCGGCCGGCATATTGTAGCCGACTCCGGCATCCTCCAGCTGGCTGACGATATAAATTCGCTGCTGCGCCAATGAGAGAGGATAATCGTCACTTTCCGGCGCAGGTTCAATAACCGTGAATCCGTCTTTCTCCGCTTCAGAAACAAAGCCGCTTAACGCCGCCACTGTCGGTTTTTCGAACAGGACTTGCAACGGAACCTCGACACCGAAAGCTTTGTAAATTTTTGCCAGCATGGCCATCGCTTTGAGAGAATGGCCGCCCAGTTCAAAAAACTGGTCGTGGATTCCGACTTGTTCAGTTCCGAGCACTTCCTGCCATATACCCACCATTTTTTCTTCATATTCATTTCTCGGTGCCGCATACTCTGCAGTCCCGCTGACAGAGACTTCATGGCGAAGCAGCGCTTTCCGGTCGACTTTGCCGCTTCCCGTCAGCGGTATTTCATCAAGCTCGACAAAGTGGGAAGGTATCATATAGTCAGGCAGATGCTTGGATAAATGCTCCCTCAGCCCCTGAAGGTGAATTTCCCCGCTTTGTTTTGGCACGACATAAGCGCAAACCTCAAGGCTGCCGCCGGTTTCGGGCCGCGCGAGGACAACTGCTTTTCCGACAGCAGGGGCTCCTTGCAGCACCGACTCTATCTCGCCAAGCTCGATCCGGTAGCCGCGGATTTTCACTTGATCGTCTTTTCGGCCGATGAAATCAACCGTACCGTCAGGAAGCCAACGTACTGCATCCCCTGTTCGATACATGAAACCTCCGGGGACAAACGGGTCTTCCAAGAACTTGTCTGCGGTCATGTCAGGTAAGTTCAAATAGCCTCGGCCGACTCCGTCTCCTGCAATATACAATTCCCCTTCGACACCATCAGGAAGGAGTGCACCGTTTTCATCCAAAATATAAAAACGGTTGTTTCCAATCGGTCTGCCGATCGGGACATAGGCCGTATCGCCTTGAAGATCTGCGTGGTTTGTCATCGTAAAAGAAGAAGCATCCACACAAGTTTCAGTCGGGCCGTAAACATTCGTTACATCAGGCACGGATTCAGCTGTTTCTGCAAATAATTGAAGCAGCCTTTCCGTTGCGACCCTTGATAATGCCTCTCCTCCAACAAGCATATGCCTCAGTTTGACACCTGAAAGATCATCGGCAGCAGACAAAAGCTGCAAATGAGCCGGCGTACCGTCTGTCACATCGATTTGATGGCGGCGGTAATAATCCGATAAAGCGCGTCCGTCGGAAACCGTCTTTTTCGGTACGATGTACAACGTTTGGCCAAGCAATAGAGACGTAAAAATCTGCTGAACGGAAGCGTCAAAATGAAACGGAGCCAGAAGTGCCAGCTTCAAATCATCCTGATCATATGCACCAACGGCCTGCTGAAGCCCTCTTACAAGGTGGTGGACCTGCCTGTGTTCAATCATGACGCCTTTTGGACGGCCCGTTGTCCCGGAAGTATAAATGATATATGCAAGGTGCCCGGCGCCTGCCTCTGAAGACGGGTGACCGTTTTCCAGCGATTCAGAAAGCGCTTCGCTGAACCGCACAGTTTCGGCCGTTTCAAAAGTCAGCCCGCTGTCTGTGATAACCACTTTGACCTTTGAATCCTCCAGCATAAAGCGAATTCTTTCTTCCGGAAATCCGGGATCGATCGGTACATAAGCTCCGCCGGCTTTCAAAACGCCCAGCATCGCCGTAATAACCCGCTCTGACCGCTCCATCACTATCGCAGCCGGAGCGTCAGGCCCGATGCCTCTTCTTCGAAGCGCCCTTGCCAGACGATTCGATTGTTCATTCAGCTCACGGTACGAAAGTTTTTGTCCTTCATATACAACGGCGGTTTTTTCGGGATGATCGGCTGCTTTTTGTTCGAATAAACCGTGCAGGGTCATGTTCTTGTCATATGCGATGGTTTGGCTTGATGCACGCTTTAACAGCCGCTCTTTTTCAAATGCGGGAACAATCTCCAGTTCAGCGATTGTTTTTTGCGGAAACAACAAGGCATCTTCAAGCAGCGTCATCAGCCGTTCATATAAAACGGCCATTTCTTCACAGGTGAAAAGCTCCTCCCTGTAATCAAAATCAATCGCAAGCGTCCCGGTATCCCATCTCTCTTTCACGTGAATGGAAATATCGTTTACTTCACTGCCACTGAAAATCGGCTCAGTAAGAAATGACAACGTTTCTTTCCTCTGCCATTGCATAACTTGATATTCCAGTGAGACGGCGAACAATTTGCTGACATGCGGCTGTCTTTCCCGCAAATCATTAATCAGCAGATTGTACGGATACTTTTGATGCCGAATGATCTTAAGCTGATCTTTCATTCTTTCCTGCACAAATGCACTAAAGTCCTGGTGTACATCAATGGAGGCTTTCATTGGAATCGTCGATACGAACATCCCGAGCATCTGTTTTTCTTTTGCATTTGTCCGGTTACCCATAAATGTTCCGAGAACGACGTCTTTTTGTCCGGTTATCCGGTGCATATAAATGTGCAAAATGGATAAGAACAGGGAGAGCACACTTATGTTGTGTTCCTTACAATACGTTTGAATTTTTTTATACAGGACAGGGGAAATCTCTTTTGAAAAGCGGGCTGCATTCAATTGGATCTGATACGTATCGCTCGCCTTTAACGATACGGGCTCCGGAATCACTTCATATTGTGCGTTCCAATATGCTTTATCCTTCTGGAACCGCTTCGAATTTTCATACTCCAACTCACTCTGAATATGTTCCGTAAATGATGACTGAACAGGTTCGAGGCCGGTTTCCCCTTTAGCAAGCTTCAAATAAATGTCTGTAATGCGGTTGCCCAAGATCGTCATCGAAATACCGTCGGAAATGATATGATGAACTTTTGCAAAAAACCAGCTTTCTTCCTCACTAATGCGAACGACGGCAAATTTAAACAGCGGACTTTCATACAAAGGCAGGGGTCGACGCGCCTCAGCTTGTCCCCATTTAAGAACGCCGTCCGCTCCTCCGATTTCTGAAGCGTCGAAATATTCAATCCGGAAAGGTTCGTCTTCCGCTATATATTGCTTCGGCTCATCCCCTCCTTCAAACAACAGTCTGAATCGCATGGTTTCATTTGTACGGACAAACTGGCGAATGGCTTCAGTCAATAACCCGGAATCGATTCCGGAGGCAGATTTTAATTTTCCAAAGCCGCTCAAATTTGAAACACTTGTGCCGGGATAGAACTTTTCAGTGTACCAAATTCTCCTTTGAGCATGTGTCAGCGGGTAACATGTGTTTCCCATTTTTTATTCCTCCTTTATCTTTTGCTATGTATGACGATGCGAACAGCCAAGCCGCAATGCAATGTTGCGGTATTGCGATGAGCGAAAAACGCTGTCACAGATTTGTCATTTCCAATAAAACATTATTTTGGAAATAAAAAAGAAAAGAGTCCACCCGAATAAAAACGGGCGAACTCCCTGTTTATTCGGCAACCTGTCAACCGTAGCACCGTCAGTACCTTAGGCCATGGCTTTGCGTCCCTGCGTTTCCGCAGGTTTGCCTTTATCTGCTTTTATTGATATAAATTCATTTTCTGCTCACAGTTCACTTTAAATGAAAATTTTGTTTTTTTCACCGAAAAATAGGTGAAAAGTTTCATGCGGGATGCCGAATGTTATCCATGAATGTTAATGCGTGATACCGAAATCGACAAAAAAATATGCGGGAAAACGAAAAAAACCGCTTAATTCCGCAAAAAATTCCAAATCCTAGATAAAGAATATATTAAAATATTAAAAAAACAGCCTTAACTTCATGAATAAATCATGAAAATCCGTTAAGGCTTAGGCGTTTTCTTTTACAATGTTCATTCAAATAAAACGTTTCTTTTACCCAGCCGTTTAAACTGATACGAGAAAAGACAAACAGCTTGCGAAAACATTGAAGCAGAACGGAAAATCACTGAACTGTCTCCTCCTAAACGGTATCTTGAAATACTTTCGGTGTTCCATACAAAAAAGCAGGCTGAGTTTCGCCTGCTACACGGTTTTTGAAAGCCCGATCGTCCGCTCGATGATGATCAGCGCGATCACTGAAACTGTGATAAAAATAACCGAAATCGCATTAACACTCGGATCAAACGTCTGGTCAATATAGCTGAACGTGCGCACCGGTACAGGCGTGACAGCAGGTGAAGAAACAAACAGACTGATTGATACTTCCCCGAATGACGTCACAGCGGCAAAAACGGCTCCCGCAATGATTCCCGGTTTAATGAGCGGCAAGGTAACATGAAAAAAAGTATACCATGGACCTGCGCCAAGATTCATGGATGCCAGTTCAAGCTTCGGATCCACGTTCGCCATGCTGACGCCGACCGTCCGTAAGACATACGGAAGGCTGATCAGCATATGCCCGGCGGCCAGGCCGGCAAATGTGCCGTTTACCCCAAGCATTGTCAATAAATAGAGAAATGACACGCCTAATGCGATTTGAGGAATCATCAACGGCGATAAAATAAAAGCTTGAATCCCCTGTTTTCCAGGAAAGTTCAGCCGCGCCAATGCATAGGCTGCAACTGTTCCGAGGATCACCGCAAGAGGCGTTACAACGAGAAGCAGCATACCGCTGACCCAAATCGATTCCATCCAGCCGCTGCTGCTGAAAACTCCGGCAAACCAGCGCAGCGAGACGCCGGATGGCGGGAACTTCGGATATTCGTCCGGGCTGAAAGCCGACAGTATAATCACAAATACAGGCAGCGCCAAAAAAAGGTATACCAATAAACCCGCCGCCCAAACGCACACATCAATCCACTTTCCCCCAGACAAACGGCGCAATTGTCTACCCATTTATTCTCGCCTCCCAACGCTTTTGGAAAAAGCCAAGGATTCCAATAACCACGCTGACAACGGCTAATAAAGTAATCGACATAGCTGCTGCAAGAGGAAGATGAAAGACTTGCATGACCTGCTGATAGATTGATAACGGCAGCAGCGGCTGCATCCTTCCGCCGACGAGAAGAGGCGTAATATAGCTTCCGGCCGAAAGCGAAAACACGATCATTGCTCCTGTCAGCAATCCTGGAACCGTCATTGGCAAGGTCACGAAAAAAAATGTCCGAAGCCTCCCCGCTCCAAGGCTCATCGAAGCAAATTTAAGATCCGGTTTCATTTCGCTTAAAGAACCGGCAAGCGGCAGCACAGCAAACGGCAGCATAACCTGGACATATGCGATGATGACGGCGTTCATATTCCATAAAAGCGGCAGGGGCTTTTCAATCAGCTTCAAGCTGATAAGCGCCTCATTGACGATCCCGTTTTGCGAAAGCAGCACAATCCAGGAAAACGTCCGAATGACAACACTGGTCAGTAAAGGAGAAACAAGCAATATATAAAACAAAGCCCGCAGCCTGCCGGTCGGCGCCTTAACGAGTAAATATGCTGCCGGATACGCCATCACAAGGCATAATACAGTGGTCTTCAACGCCGTCCAAAGCGTTATACCGATGGTTTTCAAATAAATGTCCGAAGAGAACACTTCGACATATTGAGAAAAACTGTACGTATCGAGCGTATTCATCATAGCGTCCACGTCTCTGAAACTTAATAACAGCAGCAGAACAAGCGGCAACACGAGAAAAACGCCGAGAAATAAAAGGACGGGAACAAGCAAAACCCAATAAAACCGTTTTTGTTCAAGAGCACCCATCTGCATCCTCCTTTACATCGAGCGGAACAAAATCGTCCGGATCCAAAGAAAGATACACTTGATCCCCCGCCTTCGGCAATCTTGGAAATTGAGGATCGGGCGCCTGAATGATCCATTCTCCTTTGAAAACAGCGGCTTTCAGCCTGAGAGCATGCCCGGCATAACTGACTTCCGTTATCGTTGCAGGCATTTCAATCAGCCTGTTCTTCTGTTTCTCGAAAGAGACTGAGATTCTCTCGGGCCGCACCATGAACAATACAGAGGATTTTTTTAAGAGATTCCGGCTGATTTCAAAAGTCAGCGGAACACCTTCATATATTTCAAAATCGACCGCTTCATAGCCATAAACGCCTGATGAAGGCTGTATCTTCGACGCACGCGCTTTCAGCAAATTGACCTGTCCGATAAATTCGGCGACAAATTGATTAGCAGGCGTGCGGTACACGTCCAACGGAGTGCCGAGCTGCTGAAGCCTGCCGCAGCCGAGGATTCCAATTCTGTCTGATAAGCTTAAAGCCTCCTCCTGATCGTGCGTCACTAAAATCGTTGTAATACCGACGCGCTTTTGGATGCTGCGCAGCTCCGTCTGCATTTCTTTTCGAAGTTTCGCATCCAAGTTGCTCAGCGGCTCGTCTAGCAATAGCACAGACGGCTGAATCGCCAATGCCCGGGCAATCGCCACCCGCTGCTGCTGGCCCCCGCTCAGCTGACGGGGCATGCGATTAGCAAACGCTTCAAGCCTGACAAGGGCGAGGCTTTCCATCACCCGTTCTTCAATCTTGCGGCGGGGCCATTTTCGAACTTTCAATCCGTATGCAACATTGTCAAATACGCTGAGATGCGGGAATAAAGCATAATCCTGAAAAACCATTCCAATATGTCGGTCGTATGGCGGCAAATCAGTTACATCTCTTCCTCCTATATATACAAACCCTGACGTCGGTTCAAGGAACCCGGCAATGATATGAAGGAGCGTTGACTTTCCGCAGCCGCTCGGACCGAGGAGAGAGAAAAATTCCCCTTCTTTGACTTCAAGCTGTACGTCTTCCAATGCGATGGTGTTTCCGAAATGCCGGCTGACATGCTGAATCTGAATTGCGCTCATGTTTGTCACCTATTTTCCGCCAAGTACTTGATTCCAGCGATTTGTCCAATCGCCTAGATCTTTTGCCGCGACTTCATAGTCAACCCATTTTAAATTCCTGTAATAGTCCTCCCCTACTTTAATCTTTCCTTTTAATTTATCGCTGTATTTCACTTTTTTATTGGCCATGCCGTAAAATGTTCTATCGGCAAAATCTCCTTGCACTTTTGGACTGAGCAGGTGATTTAACAGCTTGTATGCGTTATCCTGATTAGGGCTTCCTTTCATCAAAGCCCAGCTTGCAACTGCTGCGACGGCACCTTCCTCGGGATATGCAAATCCCAGGTCAAGACCGGCGTCCTGCAAAGAAAAAGCGCGTCCGTCCCAAAACGGGACAACCCATGCATCCCCGCGTTCCAAAAGTGTTTGTATCGAGCCCGGATTATCGGGATAGGCTGTTATGTTGTTCTTTAAATCCGTCAAACTGTTGAACGCTTTATCCACGTCTTTCCCATTTGACTCCAGGCCGCCCTGGGCATTGATTAATCCTACAAAAAACTGAAGTCCCGCCGAATAAGCCGGCGATGATATGGCCACATGACCTTTATAGCTGCTGTTCCAAAGATCCGTCCAGCGTTTAGGCTCCTGCGGTACAAGGTCCTTTCGGTAGACAATTCCGAGCTGCCCCATACTGAAACCGGCCGCATACTGCTTTCCATCATCAGTGAAGCGTTTCTGAACGGAATGATACAGATCGCGGACATTCGGAACCTTTTCCTGATCAATCGGCGCCAGTAATCCCGCCGACTGTGCCCTGTGAATCGTATCCGGCTGCAGGATTAAGAGATCATACGGAGCATTTCTGCCATTTGCAGCTTTGAGCTTTGTAAACCACTCAGAGTCTGTCCCTGCGACGACTTTGACCTTCAGCCCTGTTTCTTTTTCAAAAGATTCGAGGCTAGGCTTAATATGTTTTTCCCAATCGCCTCCATAGACGCCGATAACGACTGTATCTGATTGTTTGCTTTCCTGACTACCTTTTCCGCCGCAGCCCGAAAGAAGGAGCACCGCTACAAGAGACAGAATAAATAAAGCAGAAATTTTACTTTTCATTGTCATCTCACCATTCCCGTGTTATTTTTGCCAGCCAGTTTTTCCACAGCGGCCGCAACATCGCCTTTGCTGATCGAACCGTTATGTTCTTTTGAAAAATAACGGTGGACTAGATGTTTAACATGTGATCTTTGATGAGCCGGAAACTGTCGCAGAATCCGGGCCAATGTGCTGCTGGCTTCCTCTGTCCAGCACCGTTCGTATTCTTCTCTAGCAAGCCCGAAATCCCAATGTTTCCGAGGTTCGCCTGCTTTCTTTTTTCTGATTTCAGCTGTTTCTTCCAGATCAATAATGAATGAGCCTGCATCGTTTTCTTTTACAGCCGCGCCGTATTGATGGTATGCCGCTTCCGGGCTCAGCAAGCCCGATTCAACTTCCCTCAAAATCGATTCAGCTTCCCGGCTGTATGGATCTCCCCAGCCTCCGCCGCCAGGCGAATGAATGCTGATAACATCCCCTTTGTTGAGCTTTAAAACGTCGATCTTCGAAATCGTTTTCTCCTGAGGCTGCTCCGGATAAAGACGCACCCGTCCGAGCTCTCCTGCCGTTCCCCCGGCGAGCCCCCACGGATGAAATCGCATTCTCTCCATCCCTCTTGCGGTCACAATCGATTCTGGCGCCGTCGCTTCAAACTCCAGTCCGATTGCATGGCCGCCCCTGTGAAAACCGGCTCCGGCGGTATCTTTAATCAGCTCATAGCGGCGGACATGGATGTCAATGTGCTGTTCAAGGCTTTCAATCGGCGTATTTTTCAAAAATCCGGATGCATGGTCAATACCGTCTGCTCCGTCCATGTCATGCTGGCCGCCTCCTCCGCCTCCCATCGGTTCGACCACGGACATCTTCCGGCCGCCCTTTGATTCGTCGGGAACCGACAGTACGACAATCGCTGACTGACCGGCGCCTGCTGCAGGCACAGCTTTCGGAAGCGCCTTGGCCAAAGCGCCCAGTACGGCATTATAAAGTCTCATCGTAATCGAATGACGAATTCCGACGGCCGCTGGATATTCCGGATGAACCAGTGTACCTTTCGGAGCGATGACTTTGATCGGCCTTGTCAGTCCCCCGTTAACCGGAATATACGGGTCTTCACTTATGATAAAGTTGATCAGGCCCTGAAATAGAAATGAATGTTTGCTTCCATTAGTGACAAGGTTAAATGCGGTTTTCACCTGGGGATCACAGTCTGAAAAGTCCAATGTGATTTCCCCTCCCGAGACGTTTGCCGTAACAGCCAAGCGGATCGGAACGTCAGAAATCATATCGTCATCAAGATAATCTGAAAAACTGTATGTGCCTTCCGGAATCCCGCTGATAACCCGGCCGGCTCTCATAGCTGCTTGTTCGAGCAAATCATACATTCCTTGTTGGACCGCTTCTTTTCCAAACTTGCCGACCATCTCTGTCAATCGGTTCTCCGCCGTATTGACCGCGGCCACCATCGCATGAATATCCCCTTCATTTAAGTCGGGAACCCTGCTGTTTGCCCGCAGCACATTCAATATATCGCGATTTTCTCTTCCCGCTTTGTAAATTCTCACCGGCGGTATCCTCAGGCCTTCCTGATGGATGTCTGTCGCTGTCGGCGAAATGCTTGCCGGAACAAGGCCGCCGACATCGCTGCAATGGACAAAACACCACGCGTAACTGATGACCTCGCCCTCCATGAAAATCGGCTTCACTACATGTATATCAGGCAAGTGGGTCGCTAATCCGTCCGTTGTATAGGGATCATTTGTGAGGATAATGTCTCCCGGTTCAAATGGGCCGCTTTCTTCGATGATCCGTTTTAATGAAAGGCCTAAAAAAATCGTGACGCCGACCGTTTTCGGATAAACGAAAAACTCCCCTTCCGGCGTCGCAAGCGCAGTAGCGAAATCAGCTGACTCTTTTACAAATGTGGTAAAGGACGTCCGTTCAATAACGTGTCCCATTCCCGCGGCTATCGCGTTAAAGTAGCTTCTCATCATTTCCAGCCGGGCAGGATCTGTGCGCATGGTCAGCTCTCCTTCCGTTCAATGATCAAATTTCCGGCATGATCAGTTTTTCCGCTCCAATTTGGCAAAATCAGCGTCGTTGTATCATCTTGCTCAACAATGGCCGGCCCATTTATTCTCTGACCGCAACTTAAATCTGAACGTTGGTATACAGCGGTTTGATATGTACCGCCTTTTATGATGATCTTTCTTTGGCTGACCGGTTCAGCCTCGGGCAGATCACTTCGGCCTCCTTTACCGCCTGGCGGCTTCGGTGTCTTGCCTATGATGCGGACGCGTATATTCATCAACTCAATGCTTGCTTTCTCATCGCTGTGTCCATATTGCTTTTCATGTAAGAGGTGAAAGGAGTCCGCGATTTCACTCGTGCTTTTGCCTTCCAGGCATTCCGGTGAAACAAGGAGCTCAATTTCGTATGCCTGACCTTTATAACGGGCATCAAGCAAGTAAAGAAGAGAGGTTTCCGGCAGCATCTCCGCCTGCTGTTTCCGCAGCCATGTTTCCGCTTGCTCTTGCAGCCTTACAAACTCCGCTTTTAACTCGGCCGTTTTTATTTGTTCAAGCAGCACCTGTCTTGAACATACAGCATCATAAATAAAATCCGCCGTCAGTGCGCCCAAAGCGGACAAGGTTCCCGGATGCGGCGGGATCAGCACATTTTTGGCCTGAATTTCCTCAGCTAAAAAATTAGCAGTGACCGGTCCTGCGCCTCCAAAGGCCATGAGGCTGAATTCACGCGGGTCAAACCCGTTTTGCTCCATAACATTGCTTAGTTCCGTGTACATATTGGCAAGCGCAACCTGAATCATCTGATCCGCGGCCTGCTCCACATCTGTGCCTAAATATTCGGCAACCGGGAGGAGCGCTTTTTCGGATCTTTCCCGGTACAGTTTCATATTTCCTGATGCAAACCGGTTTGGATTTAAATAATGACATATAAGAAACGCATCTGTAAGTGCGGCCTTTGTTCCTTTTCCGTAACAAGCCGGCCCCGGATCAGATCCAACTGACTCCGGTCCTACTTTCAAGAGACCGCCGCTGTCAATCCATGCCACCGACCCTCCGCCAGCACCGATCGAATACATCGCTACAGACGGAATCGTAATCGGAAATCCAGAGATTTGATTTGACTGTGTAAAAGTCGGCTCCCCTTCTTCAACAATCGAAATATCCGCGCTAGTTCCTCCGACATCAAATGTGATGATATTCGCCTCTCCGGCGGTTTCCGCCGTTCTGATGGCACCGATGACCCCTGCTGCCGGTCCGGAAAAAAGCGTTTTGACAGGTGCCTCGGCAGCCGATTCAATGTCCATCAGTCCTCCGTTAGACTGGGTGATAAACGGCTGCGCTGAAATTCCTTCCAGGGCGAGCCTCTCTTTCAGCGTTCGAAAGTAGTGATGGACATTCGGTTTGATGTATAGGTTTGCGACGGCCATAACCGTCCGTTCGTATTCCCTCATTTGCGGCCAAAGCTCCGCAGACGTTGCAACCTCAAGCTCAGGTGCTATTTGTCTGATCCGTTCTGCAGCCTGGCGTTCATGAAGCGGATTCCGATAGCTGTGCAAAAAAGAAACAACGATTCCTTTTAATACTTTTCTTAAAACTTGTCCAACCGCCTCATCGATCTCTTCCTTATGGAGCGGCAGCTTTTCAGAGCCGTCATAAAGCATTCTTTCTTGAATGGGAAACACGTTTTTCCGGGGAATAAGGGGCTCCGGCATTCTCGATCTAAAATCGTACGGTATCGGAAGCCGGAGGCGTTGAAGCGAAAGAATATCACGGAAACCTTCGGTTACGAATAAAGCAATATCAGCCCCTTTGCGTTGTAATAATGTGTTCAAACCGATTGTCATGCCGTGTACGAAGTTATGAATTTCTGAAGGGTGAACACCCTGGGTCTTCAAGAGAGCCAAACCGTTGATGATCCCTTGGGCCGGATCTTCGGGAACGGTCGGCGTTTTAACTGCGGTCATGCTCCCGTCCGCCTGGTTTAACAATGTAAGATCGGTAAAAGTTCCTCCAATATCAATTCCAAGCCGGTAACCTTCTTCATTCAATCCCGATCCCCCCTTTTAAAAATATCCTTTTTTAAAAATATTTTACTATTATACTAATCAAGCATGAGAAAGTAGTCAATTATGTTTAATTACAATATTCCGAGTCTTTTTTATTTAATATTTAATTTTAAGATACCATATCATCACATTTTCAATTGTGTTGTTCACAGTATTTCACATTTTTAGTTGTCTGCTTTTCTTCAGTCCGACGACACAACTCCGCCATAAAAGGGACTAATTAACTATTAAATCAAAAGTCTCCTATCACGACAAAAAGCCTAAAGAGCTTACAAATTTGATCACAAAGATTCATTTTCATGGATATTCAGGATTTATTGCCCAATCCCCTGTGACAAAGTGGTACACTCTGTACTATATAAGTCGCAGGAAGGGCAGATTTCCAATGAAAGTCTACGAAGCGGAAACCCTATTATCAGCTATGAAGCAAAGATCTGATGAATATAAAAACTTGAGAGAACAGCTCGTCAGCTTAAAACAATCGTTAAACAGCGTCACAGAACTTGATGAGTTCCAAGGAAAAGGCGCTGATGCCATTAAAGCGTTTTACAGAGACCAATCAGGGATCGTAGACGGCTGGCTGGATTTAGCTGATATGCAGATTCAGTTTCTGAATGGTGTATCTGCTGCGGCCGAAAATGCCGGACTTTCAGAGGACACATTCGTTGATGTTCAATTTCTTGAACAGGAGCTTGCAAATGTCCACATTCACTCTCAAAACATGGTCTCTGCACAGCAACAAGAACTGTCGAATATTTTAGGACAGATTGATGATTTAATATCGCTACAGCCATTCTCTTCCGATGAAATCAAACAGCAGCTCGATGCTGCAAACCAAAACAGAAAAGACACGATTAAAGCTGTCGAGGATCTTGACGGGCTGCTCAAAAGAGAATACTCGGCCTCTGAGCAAATTCAGCAAATGATCCAGTCCGACTACTCCGCCTTGATCGACGCAACAGGAAAAGGGAAAAATGCATCTCCGCTAAACTACAATTCACATATCTATCAAAACAGCGAAGTCTACAAACTGAAACAGCGTATGCATCAAGAGGCCAGAAGCTACATCGCAAATAAACAAAAACAGTATGAAACAAAAAAAGCCGAAAAAACAGAGGAACTTTAGGCTTTCAAATTGTTTAAAACCCCGTTTTCACAACGGGGTTTTTTGTTCATCTTGTCAAAACGTCTCCGTCTTAACCGATATGTATTTACTGGTGAAACAAAAAGGGGAATGCAGTGAAGAGCAAACGATTTAAGTTGAAATTGGGGACAAAAATTAATCTTCTCGCGTTGACAAAATCCCAAAACGACTTTTAGTTTTAGGATTTTGTCATCCTTTCAGCGTGACCCTCAGAACGTCAGCCTCCCGATCCTCCTTCTATTCGTCAGACCGACTTAGCAGGCCTGACAACGACTGCGAGGGTTTGTCGACACGCTGGGCTGTCGTTAAAACGGCTGCTTCATCTTTTTCGCCGTACAGGAAGTCAAGTCGCCGATAATATCTTCTGCACGCTCATACGGCTGATCAATTTGCAACATCTTCCTCAGAACGGATGTAAACCCGGACGATAGGCAGAGTTCTTCTTCCCAGCTTTTTTCTTCCTCGCCGGACGGAGTAAACTCGGAGTACAGGAGAAACAATGCGAAATGTCCCAGCGCATAAAAGTCACTTTTGACGGAAACAGCACGCATCAGCCTTTTTTCCGGGTGCCGGTCATCAACACGTTCTCTTTCAGTCAGATGGCATGCTAGTCCGAAATCTATAATGCGGATCGTTCCTCCGCTCACAATCAAATTGGGAATCCTCAAATCGCGGTGAATAATCCCTCTCCTGTGAAGAAATGAAACGCTGTGAAGCACTTCCTTCAATATGCTGATCGTTTGCTGTTCATCAAAGACATGTCCATCATAAAAGAGCAAATCTTCAAAGGTTTTTCCTTCGATATATTCCATTACGATAAACCGCTCGCCGGCCGCATGAAGCACCTCATATATACGGGGCGCGACAGGCAGATCTAATTCCCGCAAAATTTCAGCCTCGCGGTTGAAAGACCTCCGGCCGGCTGATGTCCATGCTTTTGTCTTTCTCTGCTGCTTGATGACGCGGAAACCAGCTCTCCCAAGTTCTTCGGCAAGATATGTGATACCGTAGCTGCCCATCCCGAGCACACGGTTGATTCGATATCTCCCCTCCAAGACGGTTCCTTTTTTGAGCGGGCGGTCAAACAGCCATCTCATCAATGTTTTCACGCGATTTAGCTGCTGCCGAAAAATTTCTTATGCTTTCTTTTGTAATGGTGATGACCGTACCCTTTTCTTTTATAATCGCTGCTGCTGTATTTTTTGTATGATTTCCGTCCGTAGTCACTGCTGCTGTATCGTCGGTTTTTACCGTTTTGAAGTGCCTTCAATAGCTTACGAAGCAACTCAGTCAGCTCCTTTTCTGTCTTGTATTTCATATCATTCGCGCAGGAAAGCTTGATAAAGGGGGCTCGAAAGTTTTTCTTTCATATGAGAAATTTAAATTTTGAACCTCTAAAACCTTCTAAACGAACCGGCAAAATTTTAAAAAAAGGCGATATGATAGACTAAAATTCAGCTTTTCAGGAGGAAAAACCTATTAATCTCCCCTTTATTTCTCAAATTATTTTTACGATAATAAAGTTGTATTTACTTCCGGCCCGCTGCGGCTGAGTGATTCAACTTATAAGAAAGCAGGACAACACGAATGGACAAAATTAAATCTTTGCTGATCACCTTGCTCGCCGTCGCCGTCGTGATCATCGGCATTATATCCGGCGATTTTTTCACTTCAGAACACCAGCCTTCAGGCCGGCAAAACGGCTCAGACTATGATGAAGTGCTGATTTTCCCGTCGGACCGCTATCCTGAAACAGGCGCGCACATTCGAAAGGCCATCAAGAAAGGGCATTCTAAAATCTGTACGATCGACAGGGACGGAGCCGACGAACGCCGAAAGGAATCGTTAAAAGATGTTCCTTCCAAATCGGGCTATGACCGCGACGAGTGGCCGATGGCCATGTGCGAAGAAGGCGGAACAGGTGCTTCCGTCGAGTATATCAGTCCTTCTGATAACCGTGGAGCAGGATCTTGGGTGGGCAATCAGGTAAGCGATTATCCGGACGGCACGAAAATACTTTTCAAGATTAAATAACACTGGAGGTACGTTCTTTGATCAAAAAGTGGGAAGCAGAAGAAATGACGATGTCATACCATCAGTTTACCGTTTATCAAAAAGGCGGAAAGCCGCCCGTTATGGATTGGACAGACGAGGATATTAAAAGAGGCTACACAGCGGGAGAACACGCGGTCTCGTTTGAAGCTCTCGATAATACGGCATCATTAGTAGAAGTTCGTTTGAATGTCCAGGAACAGGTTCCCTCCTTTAACAGGCGCGTCACCGTTTCTTTCGACGTGCTTCATGGCGGGGTCGAAATTGCAAGCGTCCTATCCAAGAAATTGTCATGCGACATCCCGCAAGGCGTCTATCAGCTGACATGCTATACGATTATGCCTGATAAAAGCAGCACTGCGAAGATCACCTATATTCTCGATTTTAAACAGGCCTGATCAAAGAATAAAGGCGCCGGTGTCACCGGCGCCCTTCTCCTAAAGCTCTTCCCCGTTTGTCTGAATGACATTTTGGTACCAGTAAAAGCTGTCTTTTTTAATCCTCTTCAAGTCCTTTACATTCTCTTCATCACGATTAATATAAACGAAACCGTATCTCTTCTGGTAGCCGTTCAGCCAGCTCAATAAATCTGTAAAAGACCAGCTGCAGTAGCCGATTAAATCGACTCCGTCGTTTAAAGCCTGTCTGCACTGTTCAAGATGCGCACGCAAGTAGGCAATTCTGTAATCATCATGAATTGTGCCGTCATTTTCAACCTTATCGAATTCCCCAAGCCCGTTTTCCGTTATGAAAAGCGGAAGCCCGTAGCGGCTGGAAATCCTGCGAAGCCCGATTCTTAGACCGATCGGGTCAATGGCCCAATCCCAATTCGATGTCTCAAGATGAGGATTCCTCTTTGTTTTGTATAAACCGGGCATACCTGTTTCCTGGTTGCTGCCCTTTTGGCCGGTCGTATTCATCTTTCCTTCCGCTACTCCGTCTAGAGGATTCATTTCATATGTGATGGTTTGATAATAATTCACACCGACGAAATCAGGTTTTCCTTTTGCTAAAAGCTCCATATCCCCCTCCTCAATTGTCGGCGCCCAGCCTTTTTCCTTCAGATATTTCAAAGGAATGCCCGGATATGTTCCCCGGCAATACACATCAAGCCACCAATAATTTGTAAATTCCTCAGCATTTTCGAAAGCGAGGATATCATCCGAACGGCTGGAGAGCGGATATGCAGGCGAATAAGCAAAACTCGGTCCGATTTTTCCATCGGGAACATACCGGCGAAAAGAATCGATTGCCTTTGCATTCGCCAGAAATGCAATATGGTTAGCCTCATAGAAGCGTTTCCTGTCCTTCACACCCGGAGGATGCATCGCTGTGATAAAGGCATGATTAAAATTGTAATTTTGCTCGTTAAGAGACACCCAATATTTGACCCTGTCCCCATACCGCTTATAGAGCGTAACGCAATACGTATTGAAATCCTCTATAATCCTTCTGGATTCAAAGCCGCCGTATTCATCCATTAAAGCCTGGGGAAGATCCCAATGATAAAGCGTCAAAACGGGTTCAATATCATGAGCAAGGAGCTCATTAATCAAGTCATCGTAAAATCTCAAGCCCGCTTCATTGACTTCTCCCCTGCCTTGGGGAAAAATCCTCGGCCAGCTGACTGAAAAACGGTATGCTTTTAACCCCATCTCGGCCATTAAAGCAACATCTTCTTTAAAACGGTGGTAATGGTCGACCGCAATGTCTCCATTGCTTCCTTTAAACGTTTTGCCGGGAATCTTTGTGAACACATCCCAAACCGAGAGGCCTTTGCCGTCTTCCTTCCAGGCTCCTTCGATCTGATAGGCTGCTGAAGCTGATCCCCATAGGAAATGGTTTGGAAATGGGCGTAATTGCTGATGAATCATATGGCTCAACTCCTGTTTCGTATTTTGATCCGGATGCACTTTATCATATCCTATGAAACGCGTTTCAGATCAAACATCATCTAAAAACAGCTCCGCCAGAAGCTTTTCCCGGTGCTGAAGAAAATACTTGGTTAAGGTGTAATGATCCGTATCCTCATAGTTCACTTCAGTGATTTGTTCACCATCAAAACTGAAGATGTCGGCTTCCGGATACCCTAATAAAATGGGGGAGTGAGAGGCGATAATAAACTGAGCTTGGTTTGATTTCGTCAAATCATGAAGAATTTTCAAAAATGCCAGCTGTCTTGCCGGGGACAAAGCAGCTTCAGGCTCATCGAGAAGATAGATTCCCTTCTCTTTAAAACGATGTTTGAAAAGCGATAAAAAAGATTCACCGTGTGATTGCTCGTGAAGAGATCTGCCTCCGTAGCCTCGAAAACCGGTGATGTCTACTTCATCAATATGAGTGGCAAAATGATAAAAAGATTCGGCGCGCAGAAAAAAGCCGTTTGTTACTTTAGGAAGCCATGACAATCTGATATAGTCTCCCAAATCCGAACCGGAACCGTACACTTCATATGTATTATTTCTTCCCCCGCCAGCCGTGTTAAATTCGCATTTATCTGCGATTGCTTCAAGCAGCGTCGATTTGCCTGATCCGTTTTCCCCCACAAAAAATGTTACGTTTTTTTGAAACGTCAGTTCTTTTAAATGTTGAATAGCAGGAATTGAAAAAGGATATTTTGCATAAGAAGGAACTTTTTCCCGAAGTAAAGTCAGCTTTTTTAAAAACATGCGAGCACCCCCTGCTTTGCTTTTACTCAACTGTATCACGTTTTCTTAGCGGATAACGAAAAAAGAGGTTTGCGCCTGAGCACAAACCTCTTGACTTAAATCGAAAATACTTCTTTTAAATGGGCGTCCAAATCAGCTAAATATTGATCTACTTGCGGATTGCTGATGACATCATGGACAGAGAATGTTTTTAAAGGCTTCATGCCGACGAATTCCTGCATTTTGTGCAAATGAAAGAGCGCTTCATCAAGACTTTTACCTTCGAAGAATGTCCCCTCTTTGGAGAATACATCCTTGGGCGCGTTCCATGTGGTTGAAAACATATACTTTTTGTCTGTAAACAGCCCGCCTCTGCCGTAGTCTTCAGACCCTTGATAAAAAAGCCCGTACTCATAAATTTCATCAATATATTTTTTAAATAAAGCAGGAACACTGAACCAGTAAACAGGCGTCTGATAAATAACAGCATCAGCCCACTTGAATTTCTCGTGCTCCTCCGGGATTTGATAGCCGTCTGCCACCACTGTTTTTTTTACTTCATATTTTTCACCCAGCTTGTCCGCCATCGCTGTAAAAATAGTGTGATTAAGCTGTCCTCTTGCATGGGGATAGGCTTCATGTCCGTTGATGATTAAAATATTTTTCATCTTTTCTTATCCTCCTTGTGTTTCAATTTACCAATATCTTTATGATTCCATCTTTCACCTTAAAAAGTAAAGCAGGTTGCACAATCAATTATTTTATTTTTTCCCAATACTAATTATCTTATTGCCTAATCCCTACTTCAGTGCTATGGTTTACTTGACTAAAGGAATAGGAGGATTTTTTAAGTGAATAAATTGCATACGTATAAGCGCATTACATTGTTGATAACACTGTTAGCGCTCGCTCTTATAACAGCTGCATGCAGCACTACTCAAAATAAGGCTGACAATCAAAAAACAGCCTGGGATGAGATAAAGGAAAAAGGGAAGATCGTTGTGGCGACTTCGGGAACCCTTTATCCTACTTCATATCATGACACTGATTCCGGCAAAGACAAGCTGACCGGCTACGAAGTGGAAGTCATCCGTGAAGCGGCTAAACGGCTCGACCTGGATGTCGAATTTAAAGAAATGGGCTTTGACGGCATGCTGACGGCGGTGGGGAGCGGACAAGTGGACGCTGCTGCCAACGATATTACAATGACCGACGACCGCAAAGAGAAGTTTTTGTTCTCTACGCCTTATAAATATTCATTCGGAACGGCTATCGTCCGCAAAAAAGATCTATCAGGCATCCACACGCTTGAGGACTTAAAGGGAAAGAAAGCCGCTGGCGCAGCTACGACAGTTTACATGGATATCGCGCGCCAATACGGAGCTGAGGAAGTCATTTACGACAACGCAACAAATGACCAATTTTTAAAGGATGTAGCGAATGGAAGAACCGATGTCATCTTAAACGACTACTACCTTCAAAAACTCGCGCTCGCCGCAATGCCTGATCTGGATCTGACTATTCATCCCGATCTTAAATACTATCCGCATCAGCAAGGCATGATCATGAAAAAAGGAAACGCAGAACTAAAAAAACAATTCGACAAAACAATTGACGAAATGCTGAAGGACGGCACAATTAAAAAGATTTCGAAAAAGTTTTTCGGCGGTGCCGATGTTTCGAAAAAGCAGGATATCGACTTTGTCGATGTCGATGTGAATAAATAGAGGGATGTCAATTGGGCTCTATTCAATGGGAGTATATTTTTAATGCAGAATTGGCTGCGAAATCGTTTCCTTATGTGATGCAAGGCATATGGAATACGCTTTTTATTTCATTCGCGAGCATGTTTGCCGGTTTAATTCTCGGTTTTTTCATCGCGCTTGGGCGCATGTCGGAGATCTCTTTGCTTCGTTGGCCGGCAAGAATCTATATTTCGTTTATGAGAGGCGTTCCGATCCTTGTCATTCTATTTATTCTTTATTTTGGTTTTCCTTATATCGGAATCCAATTTACGGCTTTGACTGCTGCCTTAATCGGCTTCAGCATGAACAGCGCCGCATACATTGCCGAGATTATCCGCTCGGCCCTGTCGTCCGTTGACAGAGGGCAGTGGGACGCTGCAAAATCGATCGGCTTTTCCTACTGGCAGACGATGTGCCACGTGATTGTCCCTCAATCGGTTAGAATTGCACTCCCTCCTCTTGCAAACGTAATGCTTGATCTCGTTAAAGCGTCTTCCCTCGCCGCCATGATCACCGTGCCTGAATTGTTTCAACAGGCAAAAATCGTAGGCGGACGGGAGTTCGACTATATGACGATGTATATTTTAGTTGCCTTGATTTACTGGGCCGTTTGCTCGGCGATCGCTTTGCTCCAGGATTTCCTGGAGAAGCGGACAGAGGTTTATATCAAAAAATAGCAAGAAGCTGCCGGGTGCTCCGGCGGCTTTCCATACTGTGAAACGGAGGCGGTATTATCCATATCCTCAGATCGACTTATTTTCACGCAGATCACCTTTATACGATCGACAGAAACAAATTAAGCTATCAAACCGATCCATCAGGCCATTTCCAAGCATCATACGTCTGCTGCAACCATACGAATGCCGAAGACCGCATCCATATATCCGTTTTCTTTGAAGGAAATGACCGGCCCTCGCAAACCTTTCCATCCATCGTTCCCGCTCATTCGTCCAAGGAAATCAAAATCAGGTTCCAGCATGTTCCTGCGGGCAGACACATCGTTTATATCATCACCCAGTCCTTCAGGTTCGACCCAAAGGCAGAGCACGATTGCAAATGGAATCGGGATGCCGACGATGTAGCACCCTACTATTTTGAATTGATTTCACATGCCCCGCATTCTGACCGGCTCTCGACTCATCCTGCTTGCATTGAACCTGTTAACTGTCAAATGAACAGCGGCAGCCCATCTCAAACAAGATTGATTTACTTGTCTGACAAAGCAGGAAACCCGGTTGAAAAAAACGGCCGAGAAGATCTGTATATCTCTTTGGTCAACCAGGAAGCGCATCGTTTAAAGGGCTGTTTATATTGCTTTGAAAACGGGGAATATCAAAAGTTCATGGTCAGTCAATCTAAAGCTCAAGCATTCTCCTATGAACTCGCTCCTGAAACCGTCCAGACTTATCCGATAAACTTAAAAATACTCGGGAGCCATTATTTCCGATTTCTGTCGACATCCATCCCGCCCGAGGGGCCATACAGAGACGTTCCTTTTCCGGCGAGGATGATTTATTACTCCAAGCTTTATACGTGACAGTCTCATACAGGGGGGGATGCCGCTCCCTGATCGTTTCAGCCGCTTGTGCTGCCGCACAAGCGGCTTCTTATTCCATTCCACTTCACCCGAATATCGCATGGATGAGAGCCTTTTGCAGCATTAAACACCCGCCCCATCCGCATACTCCAAACACAACAGAAATGACAACCGGAAATGATGCTTTTAAACTCAAAACCACGATCAAAAGGAGAACCGCCGTGGCGGGAAACCCCCATAGCACGCCTTTCGCGAATTGGCTTAAATGCTTTAAAGATTCCCCTTGTACACTAAGCCAAAATAAACTCAGCAGACTGACAAGAGGCAATGCCGCAATCATTCCACCCATTTCAGGCGATTTTCGTGCAATTTCGGTTATAATGGCGATCAATATTGCAGAAACCCCGATTTTCACTATTAAAAACATGATTTTGCCTCCCGGCTCAACAAGGAAAATGCTGTTTTAATCATTTCGACTTCTTCTTCATTTAATTGCTCCAACACCTTTTGCAGTTTTTTCGGATGAAGTCTCGTATGCCGTTTCACTGCTTCTTCACCTTCAGGCGTTAACGTGACGTAGACTTTGCGTTCATCGCTGCTGTCCCGGTTTTTCTGTACAAGTCCTTTTTGTATCAGTCTTTTCACATGTTCTGATGCCGTATTATGAGAGACATCCAATAATTTTGCTAAATGACCAATGGTCACCAAGCGGTTTTTTTCGATATGCTGAAGCATTCGAACCGCGTGGTGAGACAAATGATCATCATGCTTTGTGTGCAGATGGTAGTAAATATCCGTCCAGTCCTGATTCATCATTTCTATGATTTTCTCCGTATTCACTTTCATCACCCTCTCTAATTATATCTTATAATACGATATATTCTTAAATCAAGACATAAAAAAACCCGGCTTTACCGGGTGTTCGCTTTTATTCATTTCAGGTGCTTTCTCAAAAACGCCAGCTTTTCGGTTTGGAACGGCGGGATGTATTCGTGTCCAAAATAGCGGTACACTTTTATTTCTTTATCCGTTTTCAAGTGATTGTAAGCCGCAAAGACGGTGGATGGCGGTGTGATGGTGTCAACCAGTCCGATCGACATGAGAACGGGCGCTTTGACCGCTTGGGCAAGGTTCATGATATCAAAATAAGACAGGGTCCGCATAGCCGCCTGTTCAATATTCGGGCTGGTGTTTCTTCTGAAAAAGGAGTTGATTTCGAGATAAGGCTGGTCGATCGCTATATCGATCGCTCGTTGAAAATTGCTTAAATAAGGGTATTCGGACACGGCTGCTTTTGGAATATCGGACAGCGCCGAAACCGCGACAGCCAGCCCGCCTCCTTGGCTTGCCCCGATCACTCCGATCCGCTTTTCATCGACTTCAGCAAAACCGCTGACCACTTCGACTGCTCGTACGGCATCTAAATAGACCCCTCTGTAGTAATATGTTTTCGGATCGAGGATTCCTTTTGTCATCCAGCCGGGTACATGTCCGTGTTGAGAGGTCTCTGTATCTTCACTGCTGCTCTGCCCGCGGACCAGCATACCGAATGCCGCATAACCGTGAAGAGCCCAATTGACAATATCATGAATGTCTCCGTCATAGCTGGCGTTATAGCCGTGATATTTGACGATCGCAGGATGCGGCCCTTGGCGGTCGGGTACTGCATACCAGCCTTTGATTCGCGCTCCCCCGGTGCTTCTGTATGTAAGCCAGTAGACTTTTACCCCGTCAGCCGGATATTCATGCGGTTCAAGCTCAGGCTCCGCTTTTATATTTGACAATTCCTCCAATGAACCCTTCCAGAACTCTTCAAAATCAGCCGGTGCCGTCCGTTCCGGTTTATACTGGTAAAGCTGTTCTAGCGGCATATCATAAGGCTGCTGCATCTTGTCTTTCCCCTCTTCTTTTCATTTTTTGAATATTCTTATCATAACATTCCCCTTCAAGGCTGTGTATGGATTTTATATGTATTGATTCTGTCACTTCTGCTCCTCCCATTATCTGACCCCGCCGCACAAAACCGCTTTTTCAATTTATGTTATAATGCTAGATTGAAACTAAAAATATGCATTTGCGCGGAGGTTTTTTTGTGGCTTCACAATCCTTTCTGCAGCTGAACTCAATATTTATCAGTATATTAATAGAAGCGATTCCGTTCGTTTTGATCGGGGTTTTTATATCAGGTTTGATTCAAATGTTTGTGACGGAGGAGATGATGGCGAAAATCATCCCGCAAAACCGATTTCTCGCCGTTTTGTCAGGGACATTTGCCGGGGTATTGTTTCCGGCTTGCGAGTGCGGCATCGTTCCGATTGCCCGCAGGCTGCTTTTAAAGGGCGTACCGCTTCACGCAGCGGTCGCCTTCATGCTGACGGCCCCGATCATCAATCCGATTGTGTTATTCTCGACATTCATCGCTTTCGGGAACAAATGGGATGTTGTGTTCTATCGCGGCGGATTGGCGATTGCGGTGTCTCTCATTGTCGGGCTGATCATCTCTTATCAATTTAAAGGGAATCAGCTGATCGAGAACGGGACACGCGGCCATCACCACCATACCCATGCGAACCAGTCTTTCCTGCAAAAGCTCGGCGGGACGCTCCGCCATGCAGTTGACGAGTTTTTCTCAGTCGGAAAATATTTGATCATCGGCGCATTTGTCGCAGCGGCAATGCAGACGTATATTAAAACATCTACCCTTTTGGCGATCGGGCAGAATGATGTGTCTTCATCCCTTGTTATGATGGGGTTGTCATTTGTGCTGTCCCTTTGTTCAGAGGTCGACGCTTTTATTGCTTCTTCTTTCAGCAGCACGTTTTCACTCGGCTCACTTATCGCCTTTCTTGTATTCGGAGCGATGGTGGACATTAAAAATCTGCTGATGATGCTCGGCATCTTTAAAAAACGTTTTGTGTTTGTCTTAGTCGCCTACATCGCCGTTATTGTCTTAGCCGGATCACTGTTGGTAAAGGGGTGAGAACATGTTTCGCATATTCATTTTAATGTTGTTTACGTTTTTCTTTTTTCATCTTCATGCATCCGGCAATCTGACAAAATATATTAATATGAAATATGCTTACCTTTCATACATCGCTATTTTTCTTCTGGCCATTTTGACAGCGGTGCAATTCTACATTTATATGAAAGGCTCAGACGAAAAAGGATGTGACCGCGACTGCGGATGCGGCCATGATCACGATCATGAAAAAGATAAGCCTTTTCTGAAAAGGATGTTCATTTATTTCGTGTTCATCTTCCCTTTATGCACCGGACTTTTTCTGCCGGCAGCGTCGCTTGATTCCAATATCGTCAAGTCGAAGGGCTTCTCGTTCAAAGCGATCGAACAGCCGGAGCATTATGCCCAAACCCAGTACCTGCGCCCTGATACAAGCATCTACTACGGCGAGGAAGGGTACGATGAATTGATGAATAAAGCGCTGAAAAATTATAAAGGAAAACAGCATATTTCATTAAAAGACGATGATTTTTTGAAGGGCATGGAAACGATCTATCAATATCCGGGAGAATTCCTTGACCGAACGATCGAATTCGACGGTTTTGCCTTTAAAGGGGAAGCGATCGATGATAAACAGCTGTTTGTTCTCCGCTTCGGAATCATTCATTGCATCGCCGACTCGGGAGTCTACGGTATGCTGGTCGAATTCCCTGAACATACGAATATTAAAGACGATCAGTGGCTCCATGTAAAAGGAACGCTGTCTAACGAATACTATCAGCCTTTCAAATCTACGATTCCCGTGATGAAGGTGAAGGATTGGTCTCCTATAAAAGAGCCGAAAGATCCTTACGTTTATCGGACATATTAAAAGCCGGCACTTCATGCACCGGCTTTTCTTTTTCTGTTTACGATTTGTAGCCTGCTTTCTTCATCAGCATTAAATCGATAAACAATTGACATCTAGTATTAAAATCATTGAGATCGATCGATGTCATTTCCAATATTTGTTTGATACGGTAGTTGAGCGTGTTTTGGTGGATAAACAGCTGTTCTGCGGATGGCTTGACCTTGCAGTTGTTGACGAGATAAATTTCAAGCGTTCTCAAAAATTCGGTGTGGCTTTCTTTATCTTTTTCTTTCAGCAGCTGAAGGTCCGGGTTTACATATTGCAGATGATCGTTTTTTGCGGCGATTTGATCAAGATACCTGAAAAGCCCGAGCTTTTGGTATTCATAGGGAATGTGTTCCTGGCTTCCCGTGATTTCAGCTGCTTTCGTCACTTGGAGCGCCTCTCTGTAGCTTCTGCCAAGGGACAGCGGGCTGCTGTACTCATTGCCGACCCCGATTAAAATAAGAGGCAGCATTTGCGAGCGCAAATGGGTCAACAGACGGTTGATCAGTTCTGAGGCCGCAGCCAGCGCGGAACGCTTGCGCGACACACTGCCGACAATGATGGCGATATTCGAATGATCCTCCAATACGTGACTGATATTATCTTTCAGGTTTAAATAAGACCGGATCGTTTCCTTCAGATCCTCGAGCAGTTCATCCTCCCCGTCAACGACTTGAAGCACCATGACGGTAAACACGGCCGGCAGGACAACGCTCGCCTTATCGGCGGCGGCTTTCAGCTCTTTTTCCGTTTGAAACTGATCGTTAATTGCCTTTTTGTAAAGCTCTTCCGCCTGTTCTTCTTTTTCTTGTTTGAGGCGTTTTTTCTTATAAATGATCTTCCCGACATGAAAGGATGCTTTGTATAAGAAATCAAGCTCTTCATCAGACAGGTCGTCTTCAATCTCCTGCACCCAGATATAGCCCATAATTTCGTCTTTATACTTGGCGCTGACGACAACCCGCTGGTTTAACCCGATTTCTTCAATCTGTTTTACCCTAAAAGGAGTCGGAATCGTTTTCAATTGATCAATAATGCCTTCTTCGACGAACTTTTCAAAGATCGGCAGCGGACATTTTTTGGAGAAAATCGTTTGCTGGTTTGCTGCATCAAAATGGTTAATATAATAGGAGTTATAAGCTAATAAGAAAAAATCTGCGCTTTCCAGTATGACCGGCTTTTTCAGCTCGCCGCTGATAAAGTCAATGATCTCATTAATGTTTGAAAGAGAAACAACTTGTTCTAATAGCTCTTCCATATCCTTTCTCCTACTCGTTTTTAACTTAATCATACTTCTCCTTTACACTCTTGTATAGACTTATATGCGACTTTTAAAAAAATGGGATCAATCCCCTGTTAGAAGGGGGGAGAAGGCCTATAAAAAGAGAGACGGAGAATGGTTTCCCATCTCCATCATCGTTACAGTGTTTGTTTGTATTGCTCGAATTCATCAAGCACCTGCTGCTCCGGTTTTGATGTCAATAGACTGACGACAAACACAAACAGCAAGCTGGCGGCAAAGCCCGGAATCATTTCATAAAGAACATCGGAAAGTCCGGCTTCCGCCCAAATGATGACGGTAACTGCTCCGGCAACCATTCCGGCAAGCGCCCCCCATTTTGTCATCCTCTTCCAAAACAAACTTAAGATGATCACTGGGCCGAACGACGCGCCGAAACCCGCCCAAGCATAGCTGACAAGACCGAGAATCGTATTGTTTTTTGTCCAGGCGAGACAGAGTCCGACAATGGAAACCGCCAAAACCGACAGCCGTCCGAAAAAGACGAGTTCTTTGTCAGATGCAGAGCGTTTAAATAGCGTTTTGTATAAATCTTCAGTTAGAGAACTTGATGTAACTAGCAGCTGGGAGGAAATTGTACTCATAACCGCTGCTAAAATCGCCGAGATTAAAAAGCCTGTGATCAGAGGGTGAAACAGAATGTTCCCCAATTGAATGAAGATCGTTTCCGGATCATCCAAGTGAAGCCCGTTCTTCGAGTAATACGCAATACCGAGCAATCCGGTCAGCAGTGCGCCCGCACTTGAAAAGATCATCCAACCCATGCCGATCCGGCGCGCTTTCTTCGTTTCCTTGACAGAGGATATCGCCATAAAGCGCACGATAATGTGAGGCTGTCCAAAGTAGCCGAGGCCCCATGCAAACAAGGAGATGATGCCGAGGACACTCGTTCCTTTAAAAATATTGAGGAGGTTAGGATCGATCGACTGGATTTCGCTGAAGGCTTCTATCGGTCCCCCCGTCTGAATGAACGTAACAACCGGAACAAGAACTAACGCGACAACCATAATGATACCCTGGACAAAGTCCGTCCAGCTGACGGCCAAAAACCCGCCGAAAAGCGTGTAGGCCACGACGACACCCGAAATGATCCACAGCCCTGTATGATATTCCAAATGAAACATGCTGTTAAATAAAACGCCCCCGGAAACCATTCCTGATGATACATAAAACGTAAAAAAGGTAATAATGACGACTCCGGAAAATATTCGCAGGATCTTTGATTTGTCATGAAAGCGGTTTTCTAAAAATGCAGGGATGGTGATCGAATTGCCTGCTACCTCGGTGTATGACCTCAAGCGCGGCGCCACAAAAATCCAGTTCGCCCATGCACCGAGTACAAGGCCGATGACAATCCATGAACCGCTCAGGCCTGTTGCAAACATGGCGCCCGGCAGCCCCATCAAAAGCCAGCCGCTCATGTCTGATGCGCCGGCGCTGAGCGCCGTGACAGCAGGCCCGAGCGTCCGTCCGCCAAGCATATAGTCTGAGAGGTTTGCTGTCCGTTTGTAAGCGTAATACCCAATATAAAGCATCCCTACCATGTAAATCACGATGGAAATGATCAATTGTACGTTCTGAATAAGAATCTCCCCCCAAGTTGCCGTTTATCTAAATTTTTAGACTAATTTCTCTTTTTTTGAAGGCAGCCTATGAAAGGCTGCCTTCGTCCCCCTGTTTAACCCCTTTTCTTACACCTTAAAACGTTTCACTGATCGTTTTCGCCTGCATGTGAAGCGCAAGATAATCAGGGCCGCCCGCTTTAGAATCAGTTCCCGACATTTTGAAACCGCCAAACGGATGGTAGCCGACGATCGCCCCTGTACAGTTGCGGTTGAAATACAGATTTCCGACATGGAATTCTTGTTTTGCTCTGTTGATATGGTCGCGGTTTTTAGTAATGACCGCGCCTGTCAGGCCGTATTCGGTGTTGTTGGCAACTTCCAGCGCCTCATCAAAGCTGCTGACTTTTGAGAAAGCAACAACAGGTCCGAAAATTTCTTCCTGCATTAACCGGGCTTTCGGATCCAGATCGGCAAAGATCGTCGGATCGATGAAGTAGCCTTTTGAATCATCGCCTTTTCCTCCGCTGACTAAGCGGCCTTCTTCTTTTCCGATTTCGATATAGTCCATGATTTTATTATACGATGCCTGGTCGATGACAGGTCCCATATAAACGTCCGCGCTGTCAGGCTCTCCGACTTTCTTGGACTCCGTAATTTCGATTACGCGCTTCAATACTTCGTCATATACCTTTTCATGCACGACAGCCCGTGAACCTGCTGAACATTTTTGGCCTGCAAAGCCGAAGGCAGATGTGAAAATTGATTGTGCAGCCAATTCAATGTCACAATCCTCATCAACGACGACCGTATCTTTTCCGCCCATTTCAGCAATCACTTGTTTTAAGTGTGTCTGACCAGGCTGAACCTTCGCTGCGCGCTCAAAAATGCGCGTTCCGACTTCCCTTGAACCTGTAAACGTAATGATGCTTGTTTTCGGATGATCCACCAGGTAATCCCCGACTTCAGCTCCGCTTCCAGGGACGAAGTTAACTACTCCTTTTGGAAGTCCGCTTTCTTCAAGCACTTCAACGAACTTGGCAGCAATGACAGGCGCTGCGCTTGCAGGCTTCAGAACAACCGTGTTTCCTGTCACGATCGGCGCAACCGTCGTTCCGGCCATGATCGCGAAGAGGAAGTTCCAAGGCGGAATAACAACCGTTACACCAGTCGGTGTGTACACATATTGATTTCGTTCGCCTTCACGGCTGTTAACCGGCTTTCCTTTCGCAAGCTCAATCATTTGCCGCGCATAGTATTCCATAAAATCGATCGCTTCTGCCGTATCCGCATCCGCTTCATTCCAAGGTTTACCTGCTTCTTTGACTAGAAGCGCAGAAAACTCATGCTTTTTGCGGCGCACATTGGCAGCCGCGCGGAATAAAACAGCCGCTCTTTCTTCAGGATCTGTGTATCTCCAAGTTTCAAACGCTTTCGCAGCCGCCTGAATGGCCTTTTCCGCATGATCCTGAGTAGCCTTGGATACCGTGCCTACAACTTCTTCTTTGTTTGCAGGATTGATCGATACAATCTTGTCTTCCGTTTCATACCTTTCTCCATCGATAACAAGAGGATAGGACTGACCCAGCCATTCGTTATTTACCGTTTCCAGAGCTTTTTCGAATGCCTTCCGGTTTTCTTCGATCCCGAAATTTGTAAATGGTTCGTGTTTGTAAGGTGTTGTCATGCTAATCTCCCCTTTTTATCGTTTTATTTCTTCGTCATGCCTTTAAACGCAAAAGCGATGTTGGCAGGCCGTTCGGCAAGCCGTCTCATAAAGTATCCGTACCAGTCGTCTCCGTAAGGAAGATACACACGCATATTGTAGCCTTCCTTCACCAGTTCCACCTGAGTTTTGCTGCGCATCCCGTACAGCATTTGAAATTCGAAGCGGTCTTTGCCGATTTGATGCTCTTTCGCAATTTCTTTAGTGTAATCAATCATCTTGTCGTCATGAGTTGCGATGGCTGTGTAATGGCCGCTCAGCAGCTGCTTTTTAATGAGCTTTTTGTAATTCTCATCCACATCTTTTTTGTCAGGAAACGCCACTTGTGGCGATTCTTTATAAGCTCCCTTCACAAGACGGAAAAACGGATTATACGGATTAAGCTCCTCCAAATCCTGTTCGGTCCGGTACAAGTAAGCCTGCAGGACCGTGCTGACATACTCGTATTTCTGCCTGAACTCCTTAAAGAGGTCAAGCGTCTTTTGGCAGCGTACTTCATCTTCCATATCGATTGTGACCATCACTTTGTGCTGTTCGGCACATTCCAGAATGCTGGTCATATTATCCCTGACAAGGTCAAGGTCAATATCGAGCCCCAGTGACGTCATCTTTAATGAAACATGTGAATTAAGCTGTTCCTGAGCAATCAGCTGAATGGCCCGAATGCATTCCTGCGTGCGTTCCCTTGCGACTTCCCTGCTGTCTACAAATTCGCCCAAATGATCAACTGTGACAGTCAATCCTTGTTCGTTCAGCCCCTTAATAATCGGAATTGAAGCTTCAAAATCTTTTCCTCCGATAATTTTTCCGGTCGCGACGGAACTCCCCCAATTTCTCGCCAGGCGATTCAGGATGCTGCTTTTAGATAAGAATAGGAAAAAGTCTCTTGTTATCACTTCCATTACTCACACCCCGCCATCTCATGAAATATTTCTTTATATTCTTAATTTTATAAGAGCAAAGGGTCGATTCACAATATTTCGAAAAAACAAAAAAGCTGACGATTTTTGTGGTTTTTCCACAATGTTTTACATCTGCTGGGATTTTTTCAGAAACTTTCTTCCTAAAACTTGGTTGGTATACGACAATAGAATCAGGAAGAAACTTCGGTAAAGAACAGGATGCGTTTTCGGCGAACCCGTTTTTGCGAATGCCCTTTCTGCCGTTCCGCGCCGCTTTATTTGAAAACGCTTTCTGTTATACTCAACCATTTCCCTATGAATGCAAAGAAAAAACCCTTTAAGAATACTTAAAGGGAATACTATGTTATGCCCACACCTCGTCTAGCGTTTCTCTAAACAGCCGGTCAAGCTCCTGCGTCAGATCTTCATGATCTGTTTTATATGCTTTGGCAACCGTCTGAAGCCGCTCCAATTCACGATCAATAAATGCGTGGAGGATAGGGTTTTGAGGTTCAAGATTGAACTCCTCCCCTTTCTTTTTCCTCTCAAGCAGCTGTTGGATTTCCGTTTTCAGCGGTCCATCTTCCGTAAGTTCGTCAAGCAAAACCTGAAATTCAATCGGAGGAACCGTCCGGCGGCTTTCAATCCACTGACAAGCCAGAATTGGGCGGAGCACATAAAAATATTTTTTGATTTTCACTTCTTCCCGCTGCAGATAGTGGCGGAAATTCCCTGATGCCATATTGAGATAATGGTACATGCAGGAGACTGGAGAAAAGGCGCGGCTTTTCAGCCGCCTCATGTTTTCCGCCAGCGAATAGGCTTCATAATAAACCGTTCCCGAGGAAAGCCATTCGAGAAGCGGAGGGTTTGATTTCCTAAACAGTCTTAACGCTTTTGTCAGCTCCCAACCGCTGATATCGAGAGAATCGTCAATCGGCAGTTCAATCACATCGCTCTTTGCATCAATTGACAGATACCAATCTTTTTGATGGACATAAATAAATCTGACATCGTAATCACTGTCCTGTGAGGGAAAGCCCCAGGCTCTGCTGCCCGATTCAACCGCATAGAGGATTTTAACACCGTATGTCGCTTCAATGTTTTTCAGTTCTTCTTGAATTCGCTGTTTCATAATAAGTGCACCGCCAGTTTATCGTTTCTATTATTTACATTATAGTGTCTGCTCAGGCATTAAGCGACTTTTTTGCGGTCGCAGAGCCAGAAAAGATCTTATCCAGAGAAGTGGCTGCCGTGTATTCTTTGGCCTGCCCGTTTTTATGGCGGCGGGACGTCAAACGGTCAAACAAGACCGAAAGAGCCAATGATCAGACAAATCATTGGCTCAATATATTGACACAGCGATAGAAACAGCTTAATTAAACGTTTGTTTAAGATCAGCTAAGCCCCAGCATCTCCACAATGTAGTCGGCCGTTTCCTCGGCAGACCGGTGATCTGTTTCGACTTTCAAGTTGTGGAATGCATACATGCTCTTTCTCTCATTAAACAGCTGTTTCATTTCTTCGATTGAGCGGTTATGAAGAACCGGCCTGTTCTCAATCAAGAGATCTATCCGCTGCTTCCAACTCTCCCATGTTAAATCAAGAAAGATGACAAAGCAGTGTTCGAGACACTTCTTTCTGATGTCCTCCTGTTGGAAAGCGCCTCCCCCTAAAGATACGATGCTGCCCATTGTATGTTCGCACATCTGAAAAATATAGTCTTTTTCAGTCTGTCTGAAAAACGCTTCCCCTTTTTGTTTAAACATCTCCGGAATAGTCATTTGAAAGTCATTTTCAATCTGCTGGTCGATATCGATAAAGTCGCGGTCTAATTTCTTTGACAGAAGCTGACCGATGGTTGTTTTCCCGACGCCCATAAACCCGATCAGCACGATATTCTTATCTCTCATTGCGGCATTCATTTCCAGCTTCTACTCCTCCTTGCATAAAGGAATCAAATATCTTAATTATATGGCAAATCCAGCTTGAATGATATAGGGTGCCTGTTAATAAAAAAAGAGGCTGAAGTCAGCCTCTTTTTTGCTATTTCCACCAGTCGTCAAACATTGAAGCAGGGACTTGGCGTTTGTGCTCGGATGCCTTATAGCGTTTTTCGATCGCCTCGGCCACCTCGCTGGAGACGGCTTTTCCTTCAAGGTAGTCGTCGATGTTATCATACGTCAGGCCGAGCTCTGTTTCATCGGATTGCTGAGGTTTTTCATCAAGCAAATCGGCGGTCGGAGACTTCGTATAAAGCCGCTCCGGCGCTCCCAGTTCTTCCAGCAGGCTTCTGCCCTGGCGCTTTGTCAATCCTGTTAGCGGCAAAAGGTCTGCCCCTCCGTCTCCGTATTTTGTGAAGAATCCGGTAACAGCTTCTGCAGCATGGTCTGTTCCGATCACCAGCAGCTGATTTTGACCCCCGATCGCATATTGGGCAATCATCCGGACTCTTGCTTTTACATTGCCTTTGTGAAAATCGGCAAGCGCCTCTCCCGTGACTGACTGATATTGATCAGCAAAAGAGCCTACAGTTGAAGCAATGTCAAAAGCAAAAGACTTGTCCGGCTGGATAAATTTGAGTGCCAGCTGGGCGTCATCTTCATCCTGCTGAACGCCGTAAGGCAAGCGGACCGCAATAAATTCCGCCTGAACGCCTTCTTCTCTCAATTCTTCAACAGCCAGCTGGGCAAGCCTGCCCGCCAATGTGGAGTCCTGTCCTCCGCTGATGCCTAAAACAAAACCTTTGGCACCCGTTTTTTTCAAATAGCTTTTTAAAAAACCGACCCTTTTTTCAATTTCCTGTTTCGGTTCGATAGAAGGCTTTACATTCAGTTCCTGCATGATTTTTTCTTGTAAAGTCATCCGTCATTCCTCCTTTTGACTGAATGAACCGTAATGATTATGTCTTTAACTATAGCATATGTTTTATTTCAAAGTGAATATTGAGGTGCGCAGAGAGCCTTTCCTCCCTCTTTTCTTCGTGAATAAAAAAGGCGCCCCCTGGCAAAATAACAAGAAGATTTAGAGGGGTTGAAACGATGAAACGACAAGCGAAAAAAGGAGATTTAAAATGGTGGCAGCTCTCCATGATCGGAGTCGGCTGCACAATTGGAACGGGGTTTTTTCTCGGTTCAAGCATCGCGATTAAGAAAAGCGGCTTTTCCGTATTAGCCGCCTTTCTTCTTGCTGCCCTTGGCACTTTTCTCGTCTTTCAGCAGCTGGCGAAATTAACGGCGGATCATCCTGTTGAAGGGTCTTTTTGTTCTTATGCCAGGGAGGCCTTCGGCAATTGGGCGGGGTTTAGCAATGGCTGGGTCTACTGGTCATCGGAAATGCTGATTATCGGGAGTCAGTTGACGGCGATCTCCCTGTTTACACGCCATTGGTTTAACCAGGTTCCGCTGTGGGTGTTCGCCTCCATTTATGCGGTTCTCGGGCTGATCGTCATTTTCACAGGGCGCAGCAGTTTTGAAAAAACGGAAAACATACTGGCCGTGTTGAAAACGGCGGCCATTTTAATGTTTATCATCATCGCTGTCTTGGCATTGTGCGGGCTGTTACCAGGAAAAACGCCTGACGCGCAGTTCCCTGACCGGGTTCACGAGTTGTTCCCTTTCGGCTTTATGGGATTATGGACGGGGTTGATTTACACATTTTACGCCTATGGAGGAATAGAAGTCATGGGTCTGATGGCGATTCACTTAAAAGACCCGAAAGATTCATCAAAATCAGGGAGCCTGATGCTCATAACCCTTGCTGTGATTTACGTCGCATCGATCGGGCTGGCCATGCTCCTAGTCCCCCACGGGGCATTTACCGAACAGAACAGCCCGTTTATTACGTCATTAAAAGACTTTCATCTCGATTTGATCATGGATATTTTCAATGGCATTTTCATTATCGCCGGTTTTTCAACGCTGACTGCTTCCCTGTTCGCTGTCACCACACTGATGGGAACAATGGCGAAAAATGGAGATGCACCGGCCTGCTTTGCGAAAAAAGAAAAGGCGAAAGTATCGTGGCCGGCACTCGGCCTGACGGTGCTCGTTCTCGCTGCTTCCATCGTTCTGTCACTGCTTTTGCCGAAGCAGCTTTATGAACATATGACAACGGCCGCCAGCTTAATGCTGCTCTATAACTGGATGTTTATCCTGCTTTCCAGCAAAAAGCTCACAAAGCCAAAAATGAAAGGGAATGTCCAGATTATCACAGCGCTTGTCCTGATTTTATTTGCCGTTTCAGGTACGTTATTTGAAAAAAACAGTAGACCCGGCTTTTTTGTGAGCCTTCTGTTTCTTGCCGTTATTGCTGTTGTGACAATGCTGATGAAAAAAAGGTGGGCCCATCAGGAACAGAAAAACGGGCAGACATAATCAGCCTCCCGCCTTCAGCAGTTCGAGCATCCCCTGATAGCCGAAGTAACATCCGAAAACAATTAGACTGATGCCCGCGAGCCAAGTCGTTGCTTGGATCATCCGCGGGCTTAAAAATGTTCTGAATGTCCCCGCAAGAAAAGACATGGCCAAGTCCCACAAAAAAAGTCCGATTAAAATGCCTGAACTGCATATTAGCAGCTGGTATGATTCGTACGTCTCTACCGTTTTCGCCAAAATGCTTCCGTAAATGCCGAGCCAGAACATGATGCTCAGCGGGTTTGAAAGGGAGATCACCAGCCCAGACAAGAAAGATTTGCGGTATGAACCTTTCTCTCCCGCACCTCTCATCAGCGATACTTCCTTCGCCTTGACCAGGCTCTCGATCCCCGTATAGGTCAAAACAAAAAAACCAAACAGCCATAAAAATGTTTTTAAAAATGGCGCTGTCAAAAATTGAGCGACTCCAAAATAGATCAAAGCCATATATAAGACATCCGCCGTCACAGCGCCAAGACCAAACAGCCAGGCATGAAAGAAGCCACCTTTCATCCCCCTGTCGATCTGCGCCGCATTCACAGGGCCGACAGGTGCGGCCAAAGACAAGCCCAAAAACACATAACTCAGGAAGATGTTTATCATATCTCGTCCTCCTTCCGCGGATAACTTGTACAATGTATTCAAAAAGAGGAGATGATAGAACAAACAGATTAAAAAGCCTTTTCCCATTGCGGGAAAAGGCTCTTCTTTATATGCCAAGCTTTGAAAGTGCAAATGTCCAAATGCAAATGATGAAAAGCAGGATCAAGCTATATTTAACGGTTTGGCTGAAAAGCTTTGATTCCTGCCCTGTCTCTTGGACCGCGGCTGTTGCAATCGCAATCGACTGCGGTGAGATCAGCTTGGCCATCACGCCTCCCGCGGTATTGGCGGCAAGCAGCAACGCTGAGCTTGTCCCGATTTGCGCTCCGGTGACAGCTTGCAGGTGGCCGAATAATGCATTGTTGCTGACGACTGAACCTGTGATAAACACGCCGATCCAGCCCAATACGGGACTGACGAACGGAAAAATATCCCCTGCTTTGGCAAGCGCCAGTCCGATGGTTGAACTCAATCCGGCATAATTGGCCAGGTTTGCAAAACCCATCACAAAGCAAATGGTCAGAACAGGAAGCCACAGTTCCTTGACCGTCTCTTTCAGGCTGGAAAGTCCTCCGCGGAAACTGATGTTTCGGCTCAGCACAATCGTGAAGATCACGGCGATCAGTATCGCCGTACCCGTCGCTGAAATGAAGTCAAGCTTCATCACGGCATCAAGCGGTGCCGGTTCCGGAGCGATTGGCGGCGTTTTCAGCACTTCCCGGTGAAGAAAAGGCATGTTGAATAAAATCGTCGATTGTTTCAGCCATCCGCCTTCCTGAAAAAGTCCTTTAAAACCGGGCAGGCTCCACACCGCAATGACGGCGGTCAAGATATAAAACGGAGACCAGGCTTTCATAATGTCTGCTGCATGATATTTTTCAGCGGGTTCATGTTCATTCCCGGTTTCTCTGTATATGTGGCGCGGCTGCCACTTTTTCAAAAACAGCGCCAGCGCTCCCATACTGATTAAAGCGGCCAAAATGTCCGCAAGTTCCGGCCCCAATCCAATCATCGTTAAAGTCTGCACCGCCGTATAGCTTCCGCTTAATACAAGGAGAGCCGGCAGCGTTTCCCTTATTCCTTTAAACCCGTCCAGTATGAAAACGAGCAGGAACGGGACAAAGAAAGTGATGAACGGCAGCATCAAAGCGAGCGTTCTGGAAAGCTCAACCGGTGTCAAGCCTCCCATCTGTGCTCCTGTGATTACCGGAATTCCGATCGCTCCAAAGGCGCCGGATGCCGCATTCGCAATTAAACATAGAGATGCCGCTTTTAAAGGTTTAAAACCAAGCTCGACAAGAAGAACGGCGCTGATCGCAATCGGCACGCCGAAGCCTGCCGCGCCTTCCAAAAAGGCGTTAAAACTGAACCCGATCAGCAATAACTGAAGCCGCTGGTCAGACGAAATCCCGGCAATGCTCGCTCTGATCACTTTAAACTTTCCGGTTTTGACAGAAATTTTGTAAAGCCATACAGCCATCAGGACAATATATCCGATCGGCCAAAGACCGTTTACAATTCCAAGTAAAACGGCTGAGACAGCTTTCGCAGCCGGCATGTGAAAAAAGAAAACCGCTACAATAAAGCTGACCGCCAGCGTCAAAAATGACGCGATGATTCCTTTCATCTTCAGCACGGTCAATGCAAGGAGAAAGAAAAGAATCGGCAGAATGGCGGCAAAAGCGCTGATAAACAGATTCCCAAACGGATCGTATATCTGCTGCCACATTTTCATCATCTCGCAATCTTCATGGTGTTAGTATCTTCATGATGTTCAGTTATGCCTGCAGTTCAAAATGCGGTTTTAAAATTGCTTTTAACACACCTGCGCTATACTTGAATTGCTGTTTTTCCTTTTCATTCAGGTCGAGCTCAATAATTTCCCTCGCTCCGCATCGGCCGACAACCGCCGGAACTCCGATATAAACATCATTTTCCCCAAATTCGCCTTCAAGATGTGCGCTCACGGTTAAAATCGCTTCTTCATTGCGGTAAATCGCTTTCGTGATACGCGCGAGGCTCATGGCAACTCCGTAGTATGTCGCACCTTTTTTCTCGATAATGTGGTAAGCGGCGTTTTTGACATTGTCAAACAGTTCATCAAGATCTTCTGCTTTGTATTTCTCATTTCTTTTCAGCAAGTCGCTGACGGGAACTCCGCCAATATTCGCGTGGCTCCAGACAGGCAGCTCCGTATCTCCATGTTCACCAATGATGTAGCCGTGCGCATTGTGGGCAGCGACACCGAAATACTCGCTGAGCAAGTAACGGAAACGGGCTGTATCAAGTGTTGTACCGCTTCCGATCACGCGTTCTTTCGGAAGTCCGCTGAATTTCCAAGTCGCGTAAGTCAAGATGTCGACCGGGTTTGTAGCGACAAGGAAGATGCCGTCAAAACCGCTGGCCATGACTTCTCCGATAATTCCTTTGAAAATTCTCAGGTTTTTTTCGACAAGATCCAGACGGGTTTCCCCCGGCTTTTGGTTTGCTCCGGCGCATACGCAGACAATGTCGGCGTCTTTGCAGTCCTCATATGTGCCGTACCATGTTTTCACAGGATGTGGGGCAAATGCTTTACCGTGGTTTAAATCCATGACATCGCCCATTGCTTTGTCTTTATTTAAATCAATGATCACAAGTTCGTCTGTGATACCTTGGTTAATTAACGTAAATGCATAACTGCTTCCAACAAAACCCGCACCGATCAAAACTGTACGGTTGACTTTTTGGTTTCTCATGACTCATCATTCCTTTGCCGTTTGTTTTAAAATCTAAGCTGTTTGTGAAACTCTTCACATTCATATTGTGCAATACTTCACATACTTTTTCAAGTGATATACATTTTTATTTATGTCTATTTTGTGTCTCTACATACTTCTTCCTTAAATTTGTACATTTTTTGGTAAAAATATGCCTTACAGCTAAAGAAAAATTGGTAAACGTGCTGCAAAAGACTGCTTTATCTGCAAGTGCATCAGGCCCATTCCAATCTAAGTTTCCCCTTTTCAACAGTCATAACACCTCAAATCTTCAGCAACATTCAATCATCGCCGGGTATAATGCCGTCCAAATTAACATTTTAAATATTCAATCTTTTAGTTTGTTAGTAAAGCTGACAAAAATACTGCCAACCCTATTCTATTTTGTCATGATAAATTCTAGAATCTATCGGATGGGGAGTGTTGCAATTGAAATTGGCGGATTTGAGGAAGAGCGGACACGCGCCTTCCTTGTTGTCATCTTTTTTATATTTCGATGTCAGCTTTATGATTTGGGTGTTGCTGGGGGCGCTTGGTGTTTATATTACGGCTGATTTTGATTTATCTCCATCACAGGTCGGATTGATTGTCGCCATACCTACTTTGGCCGGATCGTTTTTCCGGATTGTGCTCGGCATTTTAACCGACCGTTTCGGACCGAAAAAAACGGCTATTGGCGGAATGCTGGTGACGATGATTCCGCTGATATGGGGGTGGCAGTTCGGTTCATCGGTCGCCGAGCTGTATATCATCGGAATTTTACTCGGTGTGGCAGGCGCAAGCTTTTCCGCATCCCTGCCAATGGCGAGCCGCTGGTATCCGCCGCACTTGCAAGGCCTTGCCATGGGGATCGCCGGAGCGGGAAACAGCGGAACACTGCTCGCTACACTATTCGGCCCTCGCCTGGCGGAGCAAGTGGGCTGGAACGGCGTCATGGGATTGGCGCTGATTCCTCTGATACTCGTGTTATTCAGCTATTTCCTTATGGCAAAAGAACCTCCGAATCAGCCGGCGCCTAAACCGCTCAAAGACTATTTTGCTGTTTTCAAAGAAAGGGACACTTGGTATTTTTGCCTTCTCTACAGCGTAACATTCGGAGGTTTTGTCGGCTTGTCCAACTTTTTAAGCTACTTTTTTGCATCCCAGTATGCCGTTCCGGCGGTAAGGGCCGGCGAATTTGTCACGCTCGTCGTTGCATCGGGAAGCTGCCTCCGCCCTGTCGGCGGGTTGATTGCCGATAAAATCGGCGGCGTGCGTCTGCTGCAATTCCTCTTTATCGGGGTGGCTCTGTGCATGTTCTCAGTCAGTATGCTCCCGTCTCTTGGCGTTGTCACAGCCGCATTATTTATCGGCATGGGCTGCCTCGGGATGGGGAACGGCGCGATATTCCAGCTTGTACCGCAGCGATTTCAGCAAGAGATCGGGATGGTGACGGGAGTCGTGGGCGCTGCGGGGGGAATCGGCGGATTCTTCCTCCCGAATATTCTCGGAACGCTGAAGCAAATCACGGGTACGTATTCAAGCGGATTCCTCACCTTTACCGTTATCGCATTTTTGGCACTCGGACTGCTTTTGCTTGCTCAGGCCGGATGGAAAAAACAGTGGAAAACCGAGGAGAAATCAATTCGAATATAAAGGGAGCCGCTCGATTCTTTTCGAGCGGTTTTCTATTCCTGCCAGGACCGTGACGATTGGATGCTCGTGTGAATAGAAGCAGCGTATATCACCCTGATCCTCCCGATTGTTGAAATGAAGATTCAAGCACTTTTTTCGCGAATTCCAGCATCCCGCTGTAGAGCGGATAAAGCCCGTTTGGCTCTTCAGATTTGCGAACCTTCCAAAATCGATTGGCTAAATCCTCATGTCCCTTAAATGAGTGATCAAACAAGCACTTGATATCCTCCGCGATTTTGCTGTTTTTCACAATCTTACTCACATAAGCTTTTCAAAAGAGATTCGTCAAATTCGAATACCAGATATTCATCCATATCATGTTGTCCGTATAAAGCAGGATGCCGATGACGATCATCAGCGCGCCGCCGATTTTCATGAGCATATTCGAATATTTCATAAGCGGCCTGATGTTTCCGATAAAAAACGCCATGAGCAAAAAAGGAATGGCAAAACCTAGAGAATATGCGGTGATCACCATGAATGCGCTCCCAAAATCAGGGTTCTGAAAATTTGCATATGCGATCGTTCCGAATATAGGCCCGATGCACGGCGTCCAGCCCGCTGCAAAAACCATTCCGACAAGCATTGAATTCAACAAGCCTATTTTCCCTCTTCTAAACGAAAGGCGCCGCTCCTTCATCATGAAAGCCGGCCGGAAAACGCCGAGGAGGAACAGGCCCATGACGACGACAAATATTCCACCCAGCATGCGGATCAAGTTATGGTATTGCAAAAACAGCAGGCCAAACGAGCTGGCGGAGAAACCCAATATGTAAAAAATTACAGAAAAGCCGACCAAAAAAGCAGCCGCGTGAATCATCACCGATTGTTTGATGCGCTTTGCATCTCGGTCTTTCAAATCGCTGACCGAAATCCCGGTGATGTAGGAAATAAATGATGGATACAAAGGCAGGCAGCACGGAGAAATAAACGACAGGAAACCGCCGCCGAATGCCAGCCATAAAGCGGCCATATACTTCCATCCCCTTCATGTTTATATATTTTTTACCATGCGATTCTCTTTCTCTAGCATAACATAAAAAACCGCCTATCATGGCGGTGATTTTTTGTATATTTGAAGCCGTCGCCAGATCATCCGGCGGACGGCTTCTTCACTATCCTTTTTAACCGTTTAAAGCGGCTTTTTTCATATTGTCCTGAAGTTCCAATATGCGTTTGGCCCCTTCTTCGCGCAGGCGTTTGTTCTCATCTTCAATCTGCTTCGTCTCCTGCATGCCTTTGACAATCGTATTCCAAGACTGTTCGATCGTTTCAATATCGATGCTCGGCCTTCCGGACATTCTCGCGATTTCAACGGACTGGCTCGAAATATTTTCCGCGTTTCGCTTCAGCATTTCGTTGGTGCGGCGGTCGAGTTCGCTCATTGAATCGGCGACAAGCTTTTGGCGCTTGGCGGTCACGGCCTGGATGATGCCGTTTTTGAAAATCGGAATCGTAATGATGAATGCCGAGTTGATTTTTCCGATCAGCTTTGTGTTTCCGCGCTGAAGCAGGCGGATTTGCGGCGCGGTTTGAATCGCAACCATCCGCGCCATATCGAGATCATACACCCGTTCTTCCAGCGCTTGAATGCCATTTCGAAGCGTATCAAGCTCCATCTGTGCCATTTGGTTACCGCTGGCCGCTTTCGCTTCATATTCAGGGATGAGCTGCTGCAATTCTTCTATTTTCATCTGGCCGGCTACGACGTATTTCTCCAACTCCACATAGTAATTGAGGTTGCTTTCATACATTTCATCAAGCGTCACGGTCGATTTTGTCATTTCATCTTTATATTTCGAAATTTCGACGTTGATTTTTTCGATTTCACCGCCGAGCGTTTGATATTTTTTAAATATTTTCTCGATCATGCTGTTGCCGCGCTTAAATAACTTGGAAAGCAGGCCTTTCTGTTCTTCAAAGTCATTCTTGTCAAAGCGGTCCATGATTTTTCCGAGCTGCGTCAACATCGCACCTGAATCTGTCACACTGTTTGTTCTCATCATAGAGAGAATACGGTCTGAGAACTTGGATATTTCAAGAGCGGGCTCTTTTCCGAATTCTAAAAGCTCCACTTGGTTTTTCACGTCAATTTGCCGTGTCAGAGCTTGCACATCGGGCTCCCGGCGGAGTTTGGCACGGATGTCTTCCGCTTTTTCAATCGTGATCTCTTCCTCTTTGCTGATATTGACGATGCTTGTTTCATTTGGATTTGCCATCAGAGTGGCTCCCTCCTTAAAAGATTTTATTGATGAACTTCCGGACGATTGACGGCTCTTTAAACTCCTGGTTGAAGGACATGTCATCAAGCCAATGGATATCGAAATGCTGTCCATCGATATAGCGGTCAATACACTTATAGCCCGGCGGATTATAGATGATGATATCGATGCCGATTTCATTTAACAAAAGCAAGGCGGCCGCGTCTGAACGGGTGAGTGTTCCCGTCTGTTCAGTGTGGTACAAGATCAGCTTCGGCACTGTCTGTGAATAGTCAAATGTCTGAATCATATTCAAAAGCGCTGCCGGAAGCTGTACCGCCTGGGTGAACAAATACAGCTGCACATCGGCTGATTTTTCATTGTTCAAGGCCAGCATCTTCGGGCTTTTGCACAGCCTGGAAACCGCTTGGGCAATGCCGCGCTGCACTCCCTCAGGCAAATGCTTGTAGCGCCATATATTGCTCTCCATTAATCGGCCCGGATCGATCGTCCCCGTTTGATCAAGCGCATGGCTGTAATGGAATTGATAATTGGACGTCTCTTCCTTTGTAAACGGGAAGCGTCGGATCGTATGCGACTCCTTATACTCCGTCAGCGTCTGCAGACGGTCCCAGTATTCTTTTTCATTGCCGGAGACGCCCATGACCATCGCGAATAAGTTCGGAATGTTGACCGTTGATTGAGACGCTTGAAAATCGGGTCTGATAAAGGCGCGTTCCTTCGCAATTAAAAACAGTTCATCATACGTGGTCTTCAAAGTCACGGAGACCGGGGTATGCTCCCTGAACTGCCAAGGTTTGTACATGAGCGAATCCTCATTGTGCAGAACAGTATCCAGCTCCTTCGCGGAACGGTACGCCACCGTTGATTTTCGCTGAGGCTTTTCAGTCGGGAACGGCTCTAATGCAGACGTGCCCGGGTATGTGAAAACAAAAGAAAGCTTTTGCTCAGGATCAAGCTGGCGAAATTCGTCTTTTCCCTCCGGATGAAACAGCAGCACATCACATCCGACAAGCATCAAATAGTATAAAAAATACCGTTGGCTCTTTGTGGTGTCCCCATACCAAACCACTTTCGGCATCGCATTTTCGCAGTCGGCTTCTTTCAGCCACTTCTCCAAATGATTGCCCATCCATTTGACAAGGTCGAGGAGGACCCGGCGAAACTCCGGATCGTTCAATCCTTTTTCATGAAAGGACTGAAACATCTGCAGCACTTCGATAAGCGCCTTCCTTAAATGGCGGTGCATCGCGGCGTCAGGGTGCTTAGGAATGAGCTGCTCCCCGTCGAGAAAAGCGGCAAACCGATTGACGGAAAGCCCTTTTTCTTTCTGATTGACCATATGGATGCGCTGTATGGCCTGAAACCTTTCCGGAGAAATGGTCTTATCAAGCGTCTCGCTTAACACATGCACATCACCGGACTCATACAGCTCATGGAGATATATGTAGTAATCCGTTTCATCGTGCGGCGTTCCGAGAATCCGTCCCGCCAGACGGCTTATCATCAGATGTCCGTTTTTTTCATACGGGGTTCTCTCCGGCAGCGGCTTCTTGATGATCTGCTTCCATTCATCATCATTGACCAGGGCGTTTTGAATATTAATCTCTTGATTCATAGCGCTCAGCCGTCTCCCCTTTCTTCTGAGTCAGTGTCACTTTTCCGTCCAAATACGGCACACATGCCCGCTCTTGTTACGGCATAGGTTGTCCCGAACTTTCGGATTGTTCCTGCAGGAAAATCATGCGCTCTCTTTCGGAGCGTAGACGAATCAATCCCCCACTCTTCACAAGCCTGCTGGGAACTGAGAATCTCGCTGCTCGTGAGATCGACTATTTTCATCATGGCTGTTCATCCTAAACATTCATTTGTTTTCTCCTGAGAATATTCACAATATATGATGCCGTCTGCGGCTCTTATTTTTGAGACCGGAGTGATGGTGCGGCATTTATACAGCAAAGGCGCTTTGCCCATTTCTCAACACCCGGCCCGGCCTAACTTCCGAACGATCCAAGATTTGAAAGCGGTTTGGACGCTCTAAGTATGTCTGTATAGCTGCGGTTTTCATGATATACACCGTAGATTTCAGCCTTTAATAATATTTTTTTGGCCCAGCTGAGGTACGGCTTGATTTCGATCATTTTATTTGAAAAAGAGCTTTTCACAACGCCTCGGGTGCCGTCGGCACTTTCGACGATGCTCAGGGCATCCAGATAATCTTCCATTGAGATAACGTGCAGGCTTTGGACCGCTTTTATTTGTGACGGATGAATCACGCTCTTGCCGTGAATGCCGTTGGCCAGATCAAGAAGCGTTTCATTGATCAATCCGTCTATATACCGATTGATCACAAGCGAAGATTCCCCCGCATCAGCCCAATTCGGCCCAAAAGTCTGAACTGTTCGCGAAGCATCTTCAAAGTACTCCCAGACAGGCCCCGAAATCACAAATTGCAAGCCGAAATAATTGACGATATCTTTGATGAAATCAGAGATGACCAAAACGTCATAAATCGGCGTTTCCGGTTTTCTTCTTATCCCATACAGACCGCACAAATCAGTCGCGCCGATCCTAATATTCAGAACGATATCTTGATAAAAGCCCAGCGTTGATTTTAATTCCTGTAACGCCTTTGCCCTCGTTTCCATTGCCAGCAGGTCGGGTGTCTCAAAGATCGGCATTCCGTACAGCACAATGCCGGATTCTTGCGACAATTTCGTTAAAGTATCAAGATAGTGCTCCGCATTCAGCATCGAAAACTTCGGAAATACGAATCCGGTAAACAAGTGAAGCGCGCGGCCGAGCTTGTTGCCCAATTCGAGCATTTGCTCAGGTTCCCGCACCCGGATAAACATCAGCGGCAGCACATCGCCGCTGATGTTCTGCAGTTTTTGCGCCTGGTAAATCATGTCGGCCTGACTGACAAGATTGTTTTCAGCCTGGAGAACCTCACAATCGCCGATCGAATCTTCAAGGCAAAAAACGACCGAGCACAGCTCAGGATACTTGTTATTGATCATGACATCTGCTATATCTTTTCGGTTCCCCGGAACATAAAGCGCAGCTCCAAGCGCATGCTCCAGAATGTGCTTCGGAGAGTCTTTAGTAACCGAACCCGGCAGTTTGAAAAAGACATCTTCTTTTTGAGAGGCGGATAAAAAATCAAAGTATTGCATATGGGTCACCTTCTTTGAATAAGAATCATACACCCCTTTGATGTAAAAAAGGGCGGAGCAGATATACTCCCCCCTTTATGTTTTGCAGTTTGTTATTCTTCCTTTGACGCCGCCGTTTGCTCTTTCACAGCTTTTTGCTTGTTCATATAGTGAATGATGAATGTCACGGCAAAAGCGATAATCAGAATGATAAAGAAGACGCTGTGCGGCATTTCAATATGCCATACACTCGCAGCCATTTTCAGTGCGATGATCCCGATTAAAACAAAGGCCGTTGCTTCAAGTTCAGGCACTTTGTCAATCAGCGTCAGGAAGAATTTCGCAACGGTTCTCATCATTAAGATGCCGAGCATGCCGCCGATCAGAAGCACCCATACCTTTTCAGATACGGCAAATGCCGCCAGGATGCTGTCCACCGAAAATGCGAGATCCATGAGTTCTACCGAAATGACAGTCGCCCAGAAGACCCCGAAAACGCGTACCATCCAGCTGTCTTTTTTGATGGCGTTTGATTCATCATCGCCCTCACCGATGAAGAAGTGCTTGATGACGAGCCATGCCAGATATGCGGCTCCGAGCAGTTTGATCCACCAGAATTTAATCAGGATCATACCAAGTCCAATGAATAGAAACCTAAAGAAGTAGGCTCCGATTAAACCGTACGTCAACGCTTTTTTGCGCTGTTTTTCCGGTAGGTGCTTTACCATGACGGCGAGAACGAGAGCGTTATCCGCCGATAAAAGCCCTTCCAGCACGACCAGCGAGCCGATCAGCCCCCAGGAAACGGGGTCCGTTAATACTTCCACCCACATTTCCCAATCGAAAAATGAGGCGTAAACTGACATAATATGATGAAATAAATCCACTTTGGTTACCTCCTAATGATGAAAAAGCAAGACTGAACCACGCAAACGTGATTCAGCCGGCAAAACTAGACTTGCAGGCCGTAGTTGCGGCAAAGCGATGCCAATCCGCCGGAAAATCCGCTGCCGATCGCATTGAATTTCCAATCGGCTCCATGACGGTACAATTCGCAAACAACCACCGCTGTCTCAATCGAAAAATCCTCTCCCAAGTCAAAGCGAAGCAGCTCCTCATTTGTTGATTCATCAACGAGCCGGACAAACGCATTTGAGACTTGTCCAAAGTTTTGGCTGCGGCTTTCCGCCTCGTGAATCGTCACCGTGATGCCGATCTTTTCAACATGGTCGGGTATTTTTGAGAAATCGACGATGATTTGCTCGTCATCGCCTTCACCTTCTCCTGTCCGGTTGTCACCCGTATGAATCACGGCGCCGCTCGGATGCTCGAGGTTGTTGTAAAAGACGAAGTCGCGTTCATTGATGCAACGATCGTTCTGATCGACAAGAAAAGCCGACGCATCCAAATCAAAATCGGCGCCGCCAGTATATTTGTTTGTATCCCAGCCTAAACCGATCAGCGCTTTCGTCAAACCGGGGTTCGTTTTCGTTAAATCGATCCTTTGCCCTTTAGATAATTGAATCGCCATCGATAGGACCTCCTTTAAGAAATGTCAGGGACCGGACAAACGGACGCCAGGGCGGCGACTGCTGTCCGGATCGTCAAAATCAGCCGACCTGCAGGCCGAAATCGGTGGCGATCCTCGCCAGTCCGCCTTGATAGCCTGAGCCGATCGCTGAGAATTTCCATTCTTCTCCGTGACGGTACAGCTCTCCCGTGATCAGCGCTGTTTCAATCGAGAAATCTTCACCCAGATCATAGCGGATTAACTCTTCATTCGAGTCTTCATTGATCACGCGAACATAAGCATTTGACACCTGTCCAAAGTTTTGGCGGCGCGCTTCCGCTTCATGAATCGTAATCACAAAAGAAATCTTTTGAATGTCGGCAGGCACTGCATTCAAATTGATTTTTACCTGCTCATCGTCTCCTTCGCCTTCACCTGTTCGATTATCGCCTGTATGTATGACAGCTCCGCCTGCGCCTTCGGTCTGATTATAGAAAATAAAGTCCTTTTCAGAAGCGCATTTGCCTTCTGCATTGAGCAGAAACACGCTCGCATCCAGGTCAAAATCAGCGCCGCCGTCATATTGATTGACGTCCCAGCCAAGGCCCACGACGACTTTCGACAATCCGGGATTTGTTTTTGTTAAATCGATCTTTTGTCCTTTCGCTAATGAAATTGCCATGTTATCTCCCCATTTCTTTTATGAATGTCAGGCGTAGCGTTTGACGATTTCCGTAATGCTCGTATCGTTTGTGCCTTCTCCGACAGCGGTGAATTTCCACTCGGCGCCGTCACGGTAAATCTCGCCCGCGATCAGGCTTGTCCGTCCAGAATAATCGTCCCGCAGATTGTATTTGACCATCTCCACGCGATCGTTCATATTGACGATGCGTATGAAGGCATTTTCAATCATTCCGAAATGCTGGCTTCGTTTCACGCAATCGTATATATTCACGACAAAGACAAGCTTATGAATATGCGAAGGAACTTTTTGCAAATCTACGATGATTTGTTCATCATCTCCGCTGCCTTCCCCTGTCAGATTATCTCCGGTATGTTCGATGCTGCCGCATCTGCTCTTCAAGTTTCCGAAATAAATGACGTTCTTGTTCTCTGTGACTCTTCCGTTTTCCAGCATCAGCACGGATGCGTCACAGTCAATATTCGGGGCTCCTCCTCCAAACAGCTTTCCAAAAAAACCGCCGCTTCCGGATGCTACCGGGTCCCAGCCGAGACCGACCAAAATCTTCGAAAGCCCCGCTTTCCCTTTTGTTAAATCAATCCGCTGACCTTTCTCTAAAGAAATAGCCAAACTGTTCACTCCTCCGTTGAATCATGACTTTCAAGATCACAGTGCTGGATGAGAATAAGAGTTTGATAGATCCAATTATCACGCCAGCGTGATTCATATCTTCACAACTACAAGACCAATGAATCATTATTTAACCTGCTTAACTATATATACGGAAAGATTCAGGGGAAAGTTTCGCGGTTTTTCAATATTTTTTTATCATCTTTTCATCCTGGCCAAAAGAGAGACGACAATAGTAGCGATTGCACGAAGTCATCGTGTTTGGTATAGTATATCTAAAAGATATATATCAAAAAGATACAGAAGGCGGTATGTATGACAAAAAGAAATCACACGACTTACGCTCTCCTTGGATTGATTACGGCCGGCTACCGGACGGGTTACGAAATGAAACGAATGATCGACCAAAGTTTGAATCATTTTTGGAAAATCAGCTACGGCCAAATTTATCCCGCGCTGCGCCAATTAACAGAAGCAGGCTGGGTCGCTGCATCTCCGACGCTCTCGGACAAAAAGCCGGACAGAAAAGAGTACCTGATTACCGATGAAGGTCAAAAAGCGCTGCATAGCTGGCTCGAAGAACCGATCAATGGCATCGCCTCAGAAAAAAACGAATTTTTGCTGAAGCTGTTTTTCAGCAAGGAAGAAGAGCGGGAGAAAACCGCTTTGAAAGTCAAGGAGTACCAACGAAAGCTTGAAGAACGGCTTGAGGCATATCAAGCAATCGAGCAGTCAATTCTTTCATGCAGCTCCCATTCAAAGGACAGAGAGTACTGGCTTTTCACTTTGGATTATGGAAAACGCACCACCTCGGCCGGAATTGAATGGTGTGAAGCCACAATCAACCGGCTGAATGGAAAGGAAGGGACCAATGGGTAAAACGATCATCAACAAGCCTTTTACTGCCGCCCCTGAAGATGAAGTCGTTGTATTTGTGATCGGGATGAGAATAAACAAGTGGCATGCTGTTCATAAATGGTGGCCGGTTTTTACCGCCATGGCCCCTATGATAAAAGAGCTTCATCAAAACAAAGACCTCGGCTTTCTGGCAACGGAATCATCCATCAATTTCAGGACGATTTTTCTCATTCAATATTGGCGTTCTTTCGAAGATTTGACAGCATATGCAAAGGCTGATAAACATATGGCGGCTTGGCGCCGTTTTTATCAGAAAACTGCCGCATCAGGAGCCGTTGGCATCTATCATGAAACGTATACAGTTCCAAAAGGGCGCTATGAGGCTTTTTACCATAACATGCCGTTGTTCGGCTTGGCAAAAGCGTACGGACATCAACCTGTCACCAGCAGAATCAAAACCGCTGAGCAGCGAATGCGGGGATCAGATATAGCGGGGAAATAAGCAGAAAGGAGCCTTATCGGTTACCCGATAGGCCCCTTTTCTGCTTAAAAAGCTCCTGCCCCGTCGCCTCCGCCCGCTCCGGGACCGCCCGCATCATATGCCCCGGCGTGCTCCTGCGAAGACGGCAGCTGCCAGCTGTAAAACGGATAATGCAAACAGCCTGCTGCGGCCATACCCAGGACAGGGGAAGCGTAATCAAGCCTGCTTGCTGATTGATTAAACCATCCTGCAGATTCATCCTCAACTTCAAGCACAATTGCATAGATCATCGTCTTTTCGTTTTGAGACAGGCTTCTCCCTGAAAACAAATCTTCTTTTCTCAGATGGTTTCTCCAAGAAAGAATCGATCTTCGGCAGATGGAAGCGTACCTGCTCTCTTTTACGGCCGGAATGAAGGCAATCAAAAAGATAGACAGCCCGACGCATATGCCGTAATACAAAATGGTATGGATGCTGTCGATAAACACAGATGCTAAAAACAAGCCGGCCAAAAATAAAATCGTATACAGCTTTGATTTTGCAAGAACAATGCCCGCCGACAGTGCAAAGCCAAATATGACGCAAGCCGCCATGAATCCGGCCTGATGCACCACGTCTGCATACAGGATAAAGAGCAGGAGTCCAGTATGGACCGAAAGCAGTGAAAGCGACAGCATTCTCAGCCAGCGGTTTTCTTGAAACAGCTCCTTGAATTCAGGCGCTTGTCTGACACTTTCCGTCCATTTTTGAACCACGTTTTGAAGAATGATCCTCTTTCGTTCATATTTGCCTAGCTGTTCCTTATGCTTGCATTCCTCCTCAGTCGGCCCGCTGAGGGAATCCAGCCTGAACATATAGGTATCGCTGCCCGTTTGCTCAAAAAGTTTTTCAATTAAGAGCTGATCAGGCTTTGGCAAATCCACCTTGCTCCCGGAAAATTCGAATTGATATGTGTCATCAGGCGCCTCAGGATCGTCAAGAAACCTTTCTTCCGCCTGTACCTTCCGCATAGTGACCAATCCCCGCTGATAAAGCGAAAGCATGCCGGCCAGGAGATCACGGTCTGTGAAACGGCCTTTTTTGTAAAGAAAAGCGACAAGTACAGGATCTAAGGACTCGAGTTCTTCAAACGAAAGCATGGCACGGCGTCTCTTCTTCAAAAACGAAAGCATGACAGCCATGATGACCATGAACCCGACAATCCCCGAAAATATCCAAATCATCCTGTCTGCGCCGGCAATCCGTTCATCCCGATCGGCGTAGCGTTTCGCCTCGTCTTTCTCCTCCTTCAGCAGCTCATCCTTTGTCTGATAAGAAGGGTGCCGGACCGCCTCTTTCAAGGCGCTCTGCGGAAAATATATCCTCAGTTCCGAGCCCGTGCCTGCGCGATAGAGTCCTGTCTCGTAGATGACTGATGAATCGTTCACCTTCGTAATCTTTCCGTTTCCTTTTTCACGCAAAAACGCATGAATATCACGTGCCTTTACCGAATCAGGCAGATGCACTTCAATCTTTACCCGGCCGAAATCCGTATTTGCCTTTTGGTAAAATGAATGAATCAAAATCGACGTGTCTTCAAACTTTTGGGCGGCATCTTCGATCACATAGCGAAACATCACTTTTTTTGTTTCATCCTTTGATGCCGAATAAGCATAATAAGTCCCGTCTTCTTTCTTTGTCTTCAACGGGATGGCTTGATCGCCTTTTTTTTGATGATTGGGAAGCAGATAGGCTTTAAAATTCTTCAAGCGGCTCGCGGTTTCTTCGCTGAACGATCTTGTCGCCCCTTCGAAAGAGCCTTTAAAATCGTATGTGTAAACTTCCTCTACGCTTAAATTACCGTTTTCTTTTACTGTCGCGCGTATATCAGCCCGCTCGATCGAAAAGGATTTGCCTGCTTCAGAAAAGCCTGTGACGAGAAAAAAGGCAATGAACATAAAAAAGAAAAAGGAGTGCTTCATCGTTTAGTAAATCCTTTCGTTTTTTGTATCTGCCTTATATACGGAAAAGCAAGGAAATTGTTTCAGCGGTTCACAGAAATGACAGAGATGACAATTTTATTATAAAAGCACATCTACGGTCTGCCGCACAAGCCATAAAAGAAAATATGCATCATTTCCTCTGTAAACTGTCTGTTTTTTTCAAAGGCTTCACCCAGAGTTTTTGAATGTTCAATGATCATATTCATAAAGATGAGAAAGCTTTCCGCGGTGATCTTGGGAGAGATTTCGCCTGACCGATGACCTTTTTCAATCATTTGGAGCATAAGGGGAATGATTTTTTCATCGTATTGCCGCTTTACATAATCCATTATTTCACTGTCTTCGATCATCACCTCTTTGACGACCGTTAGAGCAAATTTTTGATTATTGGCTTCCCTTTTCTGCAAAATCATCAATTCGATCTTTTCTTTAACGGAAATATCTTTGTTCATATATTCTTCAAAATCGCTGATGGACTGATCGATATAGTCTTTGAAAACCTCTTTCAGGAGCGCTTCTTTGCTTCCAAAGTAATTATAGATCGTCACCTGCGAAACATTTGCCGCTTTTGCGATATCGGTTATCCGGATGCGCTTTGGCTCCCATGTTTTGAGCATATCCAAAGCCGTCTTTTTGATTTTCTCTTTAATCAGCAAAGCCCTTTTTTCAAATCCGTTCATATAACCATCCTTACATATCTTTCTTAATGAAATTATAACATAAAAATATTTCACTAATTCCGTTGACAAAAAAGTTCATAAGAACGTAAAATTAGTTTTGTAATTATTAATCACTATTGTTTCATAATTTTCATTTTGGAGGTGTCACATGCTGACAGTTGAACGTCTTACGAAAAAGTTTTCCAATGGCAAAGGTATATTTGATGTTTCATTTCATGTTCAAAAAGGTGAAGTGTTTGGATTTTTAGGTCCAAACGGAGCTGGAAAATCAACAACCATTCGACATATCATGGGGTTTATGAAGCCTGATCAAGGCGATATCAAAGTAAACGGAATGAACATCCGGAATCATCAAGGCGACATTCAGCGGCATATCGGCTATCTTCCCGGAGAGATTGCATTTATCGAAGGAATGACGGGAAAACAATTTCTCGATTTCATGGCAAACATGCATGGTTTAAAAGATACAGCTAAGCGCAATGAACTCATCGAACGGCTCCAATTCGATGTTCATACGCCGATCAGAAAAATGTCGAAAGGAATGAAGCAAAAAGTCGGGATTGTCGCTTCCTTTATGCACAGCCCTGAAGTCATCATTCTTGATGAACCGACCTCAGGCCTCGATCCGCTGATGCAAAAAGTGTTTATTGAAATCGTGCTCGAAGAAAAAGCGAGAGGAACGACGTTTTTAATGTCTTCCCACAGCTTTCCTGAAATCGAACGAACCTGTGACAGAGCCGCCATTATAAAAGACGGCATCATCATTGCCGTCAAAGATATCCATGAACTGCAGTCGATGCAGCGAAAGGTATTCGAAGTTACATTTGAAAACAAGGGCGACATTCCCGCCTTCATGAATTCGGGTCTGCAAATCGAATCCCGGACGGACAATCGTGTCAAAGTGGCCGTTTTAGGGAACCATGATCAATTTATTAAAGAAACCGCCAAATATCACATTCGGCACATTGATTCTTCTTCACAAAGCCTGGAAGAGATTTTCATGAACTACTATGACAGAAAGGGGACAGTGAAATGAACTTCTCCCTGTACAAACAAATGATGAGAACAAACATGAAAGGAATCATAAGCTACGGGGCAGGCTCCGCTTTCTATATTCTTTTGATACTGGGCATTTATCCAAGCATCGCGGGCAACGCGGAGGATATTGAGAAAATGATCAAATCAATGCCGGAAGGCTTTCTCAATGCTTTTGGGTTTGAAAACGGACTGGGGAATCTTGAAGATTTTATGTCTGGAGAGTATTACGGTTTAATCTTTATCGTGATTTTGTCGATCTTCTCTGTCATGCTGTCGACTAAGCTTTTGGCAAAGCTCGTGGATCAAGGGTCAATGGCCTATATTCTGTCTGCGCCGACAACGCGCGGCAAAGTGGCTTTCACCCAAGCAGCCGTTTTAACGACAGGTCTTTTGATCATTATGGCCGTGACGACAGCGGCCGGGCTGGCTGGCTACCATTTGATGCTGGGCGGTGATTACGATTTTAATGTGTCAAGGTTTCTCGTTCTGAACTTGCTCGGCTTTCTGCTCTTCTTTGCCGTCGGCGGCATCTCGTTCCTCTTTTCGGCCATTTCAAATGACGAAAAAAGAGCCCTCGGACTTTCCGGAGGCATCACGTTTTTATTCTTCAGCTTCGACTTGCTCGGCAAACTAAGCGAAAAGACGGAATGGATGAGGAGCCTGTCGGTTTTCTCTTTATTCAGACCTGGCGATATTGTAAACGGGAGCGCCGATATCGCTCAAGTGTCTCTTGTTCTTGCCGCGGTCGGTTTTGCCGCCTTCGCACTCAGCATTCTCATCTTTAAAAAGCGCGACTTGCCGCTGTAATATAAAAACGCCGCTCCCGATCAGGAACGGCGTTTGTTTCTGTATGATATTTTATTCAACGACCCGTCTGACAACTCCGCTGAAGGCTTTCTTCCAATACGGGTTGCTCATAGAATCGACGGATACCCCGCGTGAGCTGTTATCGTTCAAGAATGTGCCATTGCCAAGATAAATACCCACGTGGCCGTTCGTTTTGTATGTGTCAAAGAAGACCAAGTCTCCACGCTTCATTTCAGACGCGCTCACAGCTCGTCCTTTGCCGACAAGCGTGCTTGTTGTCGCACCGAATCCAAGCTCTACGCCTGCTGATGCATAAGCCCAGCGTACGAATGATGAGCAGTCGAAACGACGGTTGTCGATATCAGCTTGAGAACGTCCGCCTCCCCATACGTACGGAGATCTGCCGACGATGCTTGAACCTGTGCTGATGGCAGCTTCAATTGCGTTTCCATTGCTGCTGACAACAGAACCGGAAGAGTAGTTTCTTGACGGGCTGCTGCTTTTCTTGCTGCTTGAAGAACCGCTGTTGGACGATCCGTTGGATTTGCTGACTGAACCTGAGTTTGATCCTGAGTCTGACTTTTCAGCCGTAGCAGATTCTTCTTTCGCTTTTGCTGCTGCAGCCACTGCAGCTCTTTCTTCTTTAAGTTTTTGTTCAAGAGCGGCTTCTTCTTTTGTCAGTGAGCCCGCTTCTTTTTTCAGATCGCTCAGCTCTGATTCTGCTGCCGCCTGTTTCGTTTGCAGCTGCTTAGAAAGGTTCGCCTGTTCTTTCAGCTGTTTATCAAGATCCGATTTAAGCGTTTTTAAATCGGCTAAAGTTTTTTGGATTTCATCCAGTTTTGTATTTAAGTCAGACATTGCTTTTTCAAGCTTGTTTTTATCTTTTTCCTGCTCGTCAAGCAGGTCTTTATCCGCGTCAACAATTGTTGAAACAGCCGTTGCACGAGTGATAAAATCTCCGAAGCTTTGTGCGCCCAGAAGGACATTCAGATAGTTTTGGGATCCGCCGTTTTCCTGCAGGCTGCGCACGCGATTTTTAATCACTTTTGAACGCTCTTCAATCCGCTTTTCAGTTTCTTTGATTTCTTTTTTCAGAGCTTCCACTTCTTTTTTGGTTTTTTTGTTTTCTTTTTCTTTGTCTTCGATTTTGTTGCTTGTTTCAAGTGCTTTTTTATCAAGCTCTTGGATTTTGGCTTCAAGCTTTTTCTGCTCGTCTTGCAGCTTGGCGATTTCTTTCCGCTTGCCCTCGATGCCTGAATTCACTTCAGAACGCTTTTGCTGAATTTCTTGTTTTTGCTGAGAGGTTTCTGCCGATGCCGTGTTGTTCATAAAGGGGGTAAATAGACTAGCTGTTCCGAGAATCGACGCTAAACCAAAAGTATAAACCTTTTTTTTCACTTTCTACTCCTCTTTCCTTTATGTATTCTTGTTTTTTCATTATGTAAATTCGCTTGAACATTATTAAAAAATGAATCTTATGACCTATGATTAATATATCCGTTACCGATGTACAGACGTTATTATACCATCTATTTTCGACAATAGGCGTCAATTTATATTACATTTATATTTCGTTTTTGTTTCAGCAGTGTCATGTTTTGACTCATCTTGTTTTAACTCTCGTATTCTCTTCGATTTGACCCTTCCTGCTGTTTTTCATATGCTTGTCTTACTGAAAAGGAAGGCCGGTGACAAATGATGCAGCTCAGTGTTCTTGACCAGGTTCCAATATCAAAAGGCTCAGATGCGTATTCAGCCTTGAAGCATTCTGCAGAGCTGGCAGAGCTCGCGGATCAATGGGGGTACAAAAGGTATTGGTTTGCCGAGCATCACAGCACACGCGGACTTGCCAGTACCGCTCCCGAAATCATGATCGCACACATTGCGGCAAAAACTGCAAATATTCGCGTCGGTTCGGGCGGTGTTCTGCTTCCTCAATACAGTCCCTTTAAAGTGGCTGAAAGCTTTCGGCAGCTTGAAGCCCTTTATCCCGGGAGGATTGACCTGGGGATCGGCCGCTCTCCGGGAGGCACAGCCAAAACGAGGCTGGCGCTGACAGACGGGGTTCATAAAAGCCTGGACGAATTCCCGAGACAGCTTCAAGACTTGTTGGGCTTTTTGACTGATTCCGTCCCTTCCGGACACGATTATTTCGGAATCAAAGCGGCCCCTTTGACGGATTCGCCGCCGGAGGTGTGGCTTTTAGGGCTTGGAGAAAACAGCGCGAAATTGGCCGGTGACATGGGAGCGGGATACGTATTCGGACATTTCATCAATTCCGCAAGAGGGAGGAACGCCTTTCAATTATATCGGGAAAGCTTTCGGCCTTCTCCTTTCTTTAAGCGCCCCCAATCTTTGGCCGCCGTTTTCGTCGTTTGTGCGGAATCCGATGAAAAAGCTGAAGAGCTTTGCTTGAGCCAGGATTTATGGCTTCTAAGAGTTGAAAAAGGATTGGACAGTCTTGTCCCAAGCATTGAGGAGGCAAGATCTGCCGCTTACACCGCTGCCGATAAAAAAAAGCTTGCCCACAACCGCAGCCGTATGGTGATCGGGTCTCCTCGAACGGTCAAAAGAAAACTGCTCGAGCTCTCTGACCGATATCAAACAGATGAGTTTATGGTTTTGACGAACGTTTACCGGTTTGAAGATAAGAAGCAGTCTTACGAAAGACTTGCAGAGTTATTTTGATCAAAAAACATCCCTTTTCAAAATCCGTTGAAAAGGGATGTTTTTATTAAAACGTATTATAGACATTCTCACACTCTTCCGCTGTCGGCTCATAAAAACAATGCGCTTTAAAGCGGCCGACATGCGGCTGATTATACCACTGTGCGGGACACGCCCCTGCCGGTCTGAAATACCACAAACTGAACTTTGCCGGCCAGAGCCGCTCTCCGTTGATCGCCCTGCGCGCCAAGCGCCTTTCGCTTTCCCGTGCCCTTTGATAGAAATAACCGTGCGTCACGGCTTCAAACGCATGCGGCTGATGGATCATCTGCGGAATGGTGCGAAGTCCCACAAAGTCGGAACAGTTTGCCCTGATGCGGTTGATTCCGACATTTCCGACCATCAGCATTCCTTGCACACCTTCACCTTCAGCCTCCGCTCTCAAAAGTCTGGCCAAAAGATTGATATCTTTAGAAGAAGCCTTAACTACTGCCATTTTAGTCACCCCCATGATGTCGTCACCTTTATCATATTCTGTTTCATTTAGGTGATGACGATTTCGGGATTTATCTTTGACATTCCCCATGAAAGAAAGCTATTCTTCTATTATCAGAACCCGAGAAAAAACAAAGGGGAGCGGAGGGATCGGATTGTCAGTATTGAAAAGCCCTGAATGGGTATACAAACGATTAAGGGAAAATCCGGACCAAACGGTTATTGTCGATGTGAGGTTTCATTTGACAAAACCGGACGAAGGCCGGAAAACGTATACGAAAAGCCATGTGCCGAGAGCCGTTTACATTGATTTAAAAGAGGATCTGTCGCGTAATGCGGAAGTGCACGGCGGCAGACATCCGCTTCAAGACCCTGACCGTCTGGCCGCAAAGCTTGGGAAAATCGGCATTGACCGGGAAACAGATGTCATTGTTTATGATGACAGCGGCGGCATGTTTGCAGCGCGCTTTTGGTGGCAGCTTCACTACCTCGGGCATGACAGCGTCTATATTATGGATGGGGGGCTGTCCAACTGGATCAAATCGGGCTATGCGATGACCGCCGAGGTTCCCCGTCCTATCCAGCGCGAGTTTAAGCCGGCGCTCAGAGAAAACGAACTCCTTGATGCCGGAGACGTGCTGAAGCGAATCGGCAGAAAAGGCTCCATCCTGATTGATGCGCGTGATCCTTCCCGATACACAGGGGAAAACGAGCCACTCGATCACCGGGCCGGCCATATTCCCGGAGCCAAAAACTTTTTTTGGAAAGGCAATCTGACCGAAAGCGGATTATGGAAAAGCAAAGAACAACTCAGACAGCACTATGCTGTTTTAGACCCGGACAGTGAAATTGTCGTCTATTGCGGATCGGGCGTATCAGCCTGCCCAAATGTGCTCGGCCTGAAAGAAGCCGGATTTGAAAATGTGAAGCTGTATGCCGGCAGCTGGAGCGATTGGATCAGCTACCCCGACCATCCGATCTCCACTGGGACAGAGGACGACACCTGATCTTACAAGAGACGGCGGCCGGGGGCCTTTGTGCCTTAGCCAGCCGCCGTTTATTACATGTTTTTGCTCATAAACGCCTTTCCGTCATGGGCATCGATAAAGTACGGGTAGACCGGCCGGTAAATAAGCCTGTAGAAGTCATCCTTTTCCCGACTGTAATCCCTTTCCCATTGCAGCTTCACATCAAATGCCGCTGCAAAAACCGCTTTCGCTTCTTCCTCTGAAATAGATGGCGAAGGACTCAGATCGGCCAGCGCTTCCGGCTCGATTTCCGGACCGTTATAACCGACGACCCTGCCGGTTGTCCGACTGATACTGATATTGGCAGAGCCAAGCCTTAACGGCACCTCTTTGTATTGAAGATCAAATTGAAAAAAAGCGTTTTGCCTGTCCCCGTCATTTTCCGCCGGATGCATTCGAAAAAGCTGATCTGCGCCGGGATAAAGCTTGTACAAAAATTGCAGCGCCCGTTTCAAGCAGTCTTCCACGCTCAAGGAAAGGTGTCCTTCTGATTTGATGAAAGAAGCTACCCCTTTGAGCTTCCCTGACTTTTTATCTTTCATGATTTTCAACGTATTTTTGTTCCATGTTTCGAAATAGCCGGCTATACTCCGGTCTCTCGGCTCAGGTTCGTTTCCCAGGCGCCATACCGTTCCAATTGACTCTCCCATATCGGTTTCACGGATTTTCCGCATCGAAGGAGTATAGCCGATCATGTCATCGATATCAGCATGACGGTCAGCCTCAGGCAGCAAAGGGAGCGGCAATGTTTCCTCCTCTTCCTCTTCATCCGCCGCAGGCTTCATATGGCATTTTCCCGTGATATCGGCAGGATAGCTGAAAAACGGCAAGTCTGCTTCGTAAATGAGATGCGGGCGATCATCTCCCCCTTCATAAAGCTCACTGCGGACTTTTTCGACCGCCAATTCGAATTGAATATGTTTAAGATAATCGGCTGTCACCGATTCCTTATCAGCGATCTGCTTTGGAATGGAGAAAGAGCTTGTTCCACCGTTATAGCGAAACTCCATCACCTCTCCGTTCTTGGCGACCTTGACGTAAAAGCCTGTTTGCGGCAGCGGAAGATCAAGGACAGTCTGAACATACGTAAAACGGACGAATTGTTCTGTTTCCTTCTTTTCATGGTAAACAAATTCATGAGACGCACTCGGGTAATGCTGTTCTGTAAACTGAAGGGCGATTTTCAGCAGCCTTTCCTCTGGAAGAGATTCCTCGACCGCCGGTTCATACTCTTTTGTCAAACTGATTAAGCGGCCGTGATGATCTAACTCTACCGATATGTCCTGATCCGGCTCTTCAATATCCTGCCAGACGAAAAAAACCGGCCTCTCTTTTTCGTCCTTTTCTCCGTAATCTTCGATCATGAGCTGATAATGTGAGGGAACCTTACTGATGGACTGCGCTTTTTGTTTTAACTGTTCACGAACCAAATCCTGTCTACCTCTCTTTCATTTTCGTCTCCTTATGTATACGAAATATACCATTAATCGTTTCATGAAAATTAAGATAATTGGATTTAAATGGTGAACTTAAATGGCGATTTTAACCTTATGCTAAAATATCTCATTCCTTTTGGTACGCCTTCCATCTCAAAAATGCCTTTGCGGATCAGCTCTAAAATGCGGTACTCGATGAATTCATCTCCGATGTTCTCCTTCAGATGGCCAATGACTTCGCCGATCAGGCGGGGACAGTTGATAAAGGTATTGGTTGAACGGTTTTTTTGAAGCTGTGCGAGCTTGCCGATGATGAACGAATCATAAAAGTCTTCTTTCACGCTTTTAATTCTGCCGTCTTCCCATACTCGCAACACGCTTGTCTGCTGAGACAGCGCTGTCCATTCCTCCGCAAGGCCCCGTCTTTCAGCGGCTGTCAAAGCCGACTGATCCCCTTGTTCATAAATGAATCTCAGTTTTTCATCATTCAATTCACCAGAACTTCGGGTATAGGGAAAGTACTTCGACGTATTCAGATGGAAAACAGCCAGGTTCATTTGCCGAAGGATATGATGTACAAATCTCAGGCCCGTTTGTTCGTGTGCATGATCGCCCGTCCACATAAAGACGGAGGCTTGCTCCTGAATACGGCTTAATGCAGAAACCGCATCTTCAAAACGGCTGTATATCTCTCCAAGCTCGTGAAATCGGTCATTGAGATATGTTTTCAACCATTCATAACGATTGACCCTGCCTTCTTTAATTTCCAGGTTTTGAAGCGGCCCGATGGAAAATAATTCAGGAAGGACGATCAGACTCTTTTCCTGGGTTCCTCCCGACTGTTTGAGCATCATGTTAATACTGCCGCCGGCAGATTCGCCGAAGGCAATGTGAACGACATTGTTTTGCATTATAATCTCCTTGTTAGTTAAGTTGTAATAGCATTAAAGCTATTAAACTCATCTTTTTAACTATTATATACAAAAACAGGATATAAAAGGTGACGCAATAAAAAACCCCCATTCCGCCATTCGAAAAAGGCAGAACGGGAGCTGAAAAATGCACTTGCTATTCCAGCTGTGACGGGTAAAGCGTCATACCGCCGTCAACGAACAAAGTCGCGCCCGTTACATAGGCGGCTTCTTTCGACACAAGCCATGCCGCTGCGGAAGCCACTTGTTCAGGCTCGCCAAATTCGTTCATCGGTATCTTTTTCAGCTGTGCCGACTTGTGGCTTCCCTCCAAGTCTTCATTGCTTTCGGTTGCGATCGTTCCCGGCGCGATCGAATTGACGCGGATTCCTTTGTCCGCATAGTCAAGGGCAAGCGTTTCTGTCAAAAGCTTCATTCCGCCTTTTGAAGCGGAGTAATGAACATTTTTCGGCCTCGGAATTTGCTGATGAACGCTTGATATATTGAGTATGCTCCCTTTCATGTGGCGGTCCGCCATATATCTTAAGGCTTCCCGTGCGCCGAGAAACGTACCGGTTAAATTAACGTCGATCACTTTCTGCCATTCACCAAGTTCAAGTTCGTGCGGGAGGGCTTCTGCGCCGTTAAATCCTGAATTATTGACCATGACATCAAGTGAGCCGAAATGTTCAACTGCTGATTTAATCAGCTTTTTTATATCCTCTTCAGAAGACACGTCAGCTTCTACCGCAAGGGCGTTTCCGCCCGCTGCTTGAATATTGTCGACGGCTTCCCGTGCGCCTCCGGGATCGCTGTGATAATTGACAACCACATTCATCTTTTCTTTTCCAAACCGTTCTGCAACCGCCTTGCCTATACCTTTTGAAGAACCGGTCACAATTGCTGTTTTTCCTTTTAAATCACTGTACAACTTAAACCCCCCTCAATTTCTTTTCTTCATGTACATTACCCGGTATCAATATGATCAAACAAAATGTGAATACATGCCTCTAGTATGATCTTTTTTAAACATATGGAAAATTCAGAATTATTTTGTTAATATCTAACTTGAACTTACAACAAAATAAGGAAGTGATACGATTTGGTTAGTAAAAAGAGTGTTAAACGAGGTTTGATCACAGGTCTCATTGGTATTTCTATTTATTCTTTAGGTATCCACCCGGCCCAAGCCGCACCATCGCCTCATTCTCCTGTTTCAAGCGATCCTTCATACAAAGCGGAAACATCGGTTACCTATGATCCAAACATGAAAAGCGATCAATACGGCTCGTATTCAAAGGCATTTACAGGCACCGGCAAAGTGAATGAAACAAAGGAAAAAACGGCAAAAGAGTCCTCCGCCAAAGCTCCTTACAGCATTAAATCGGTGATTGGTTCTGATGATCGGACAAGGGTGACCAACACAAGCGCATATCCGTACAGAGCGATCGTTCATATTTCAAGCAGCATCGGTTCGTGCACCGGATGGATGATCGGTCCGAAAACCGTCGCAACAGCCGGACATTGCATCTATGACACATCAAGCGGTTCATTTGCCGGGACAGCTACTGTTTCGCCGGGACGGAACGGGACAAGCTACCCTTACGGCTCTGTTAAATCGACGCGCTACTTTATTCCGTCAGGATGGAGAAGCGGTAACACCAATTACGATTACGGTGCAATCGAACTAAGCGAACCAATCGGCAATACTGTCGGATACTTCGGATACTCGTACACCACTTCATCACTTGTCGGGACAACTGTTACTATCAGCGGTTATCCAGGCGATAAAACAACAGGCACACAATGGCAGCATTCAGGACCGATTGCCATCTCCGAAACGTATAAATTGCAGTATGCAATGGACACGTACGGAGGCCAGAGCGGTTCACCGGTATTCGAACAAAGCAGTTCAAGAACGAACTGCAGCGGTCCATGCTCGCTTGCCGTCCACACAAATGGAGTATACGGCGGCTCTTCGTACAACAGAGGCACCCGGATTACAAAAGAAGTGTTTGACAATTTGAGCAACTGGAAAAACAGCGCCCAATAACACACGAAGACAGCCCGCTTCCTTTTGGAACGGGCTGTTATATCTAACGGCTGGTACACTTACTTCACATTAAGCCTGTACTTTTTTCCATCTATTGATATCGTGAAATTTGAAGGGCCGCTGATCGGCAAATAATAAACAAGCTGAAACTCCGCCGCCTCACCAGGTTTAATCGTTTTCCAGCTTGATAGAGTCACTCCGATGCGGTGGAAATCTCCCGTCAGTCCGCCAATGTTCGGTCCCGTATGCCCTTTAGCAATCACTTCAACTTGATCGCCGCTCCAGCTTCCAAACCGAGGGGAAGTGGATGTCGGCACATCAAATTCGATAACAGAACCTCCCGTAATCGTGACATCGCTGTTATTGATCAGCTTCATTACCGGGTGGATCGGGTAATTTTGATCTCCTAATGGAAAGTTCGTCAGCTCTATGTCTACATCCAATGATTCATCAGGAAAAGGCGATGTGCTGAGCCGGTTATCGTATGGTGTTGTATCCGAGAATTTGTGATACAGCGTGCTCGTTAAAGTATTGCCAATATCGTATTCTCCTTTATTGCCGTTTCGTTCGGGATACCAGTCATAATCACCGCTCAAATCCCAAAACATGACACCCCCGATTCCTTTATCAACGACATAATCCGCCTTCGTTTTGATCGATTCCTCATCCTCTGTCGATAGAAACACTTTCTTTTCTGGATTCCAAAGCCAAGGCGCTGCCAGCCCCGCGTCATAATGCCTTTGATAAGCGCCTGTCAAATCAGCCTTGCTCAATCCATACCTTTCCAGATAAGAACCGGCAATGCCCTTTTCAAGGTTTTTGGCGTGCCACATCGGGTTTGCCCCTGCTCCAATTTCATTCCCCTGCTCATCTTTATCGTGCCAAATATTATCGATTCCGGTTGCTCCGTCACCGCATTGCCTGAGTCCCTGAGGACAATCTGCGCTTTTGGATGTTCCCCACAGCCCGTTTACTCCGCCGTTCACATTCTTCCAGCCTCTCGTATAATAAGGAACACCGATATTGATTCGCCCCGATTCCATAGCTCCTCTAAAATAATGGTAAGCCCAGTCCGTATTTAAATATCCGATCCCTTCATATTCCGGCGTAGTATATATGTTGGAATGCTTGAGTTCGGCATCTTCGCCGTTATCGAATAAAGAAGCGTTCGGTCCGACAAACTCATTCCAGGCTCCATGAAGATCATAGGACATAATATTGACATAATCGACATATCGAAGCGGCTTAAACGTTTCCATCCCTCTCAGTAAATATGCCGATGATGGCGCTGCAATGGTCAGCATGTAGTACTTTCCATCTTCAGCGGACGCTTGATCAAGCTTTTCTCTTAATATTTTCATCAATGCCTCAAAGCTTTTATTTAACCCGTTGCGCCGCGGATTGGCGATGTTCCAATCTGCAGGATTTCCTGCATCCTGCATTGATGTAGGGTACTCATAATCAATATCGATTCCATCGATCTCGTATTTTCTGAGAAACGCAACGACCGACTCCGCAAAGGTGTGAATACCCTTGTGGTTTACAGATCCGTCTCCATTCGTTGTCATCGAATAAAAGCCGCCGCTTGGAATCCGCTTCCCGTCCCTGTCAACATAACCGCCGGTTTCGGCCCAACCGCCGACAGCCGCCAAAACTTTTACATTCGGGTATTTCTCTTTATATTGATGGATAAGGTTAAAATGCCCCTTATACGGCAAGGTTTGATCCATTTTTACATCGGAATGCTCCGGCCAGGTCATCCCGATGGACGGGTTGTTCTCATCTGTCTCATCTCCGACTGAAATCCGATGATCTTCCCCGATGTGGGCAAACGCATAATTAATGTGGCTCAAGTACTTCCAGGGGATATCATTTACTAAATAACGATCTTGATTGCCTTTTCCAGTACGCCAGCTTGTAAAGTACCCGATGATTCTCCGGTCTAACTGATTGGCAAGCTTTTCACGGCCGTCCCGGTCGTATACATCGCAGTACGGCACATGTTCAACGCCTGAGTCCCAAAGCCCTTCCGGACGGCAGTCCGGTTGTTCATTTGAAGTCTCTGCAGAAATGTGCCGGTTCGGGATAAAAAGCGCAAGGAGCAGCACACAGGATAAAATAGATGAAGCGGCTATCTTCATGTTTATTCAGACTCCTTTGTCCATAAAGAGAGACGTGAGAAGCTTTTTCCCAAATCTCTCTTTATCGTTTTCTATCCATTTGACTTTCTGTTATTCGCAGCCTCCGACCAGCCGCCATACGCCCCATTCACCGGATTGATCCGGCCGGTCGCCTTTCGTCCACCATTTCGCTTCATACACTTTTCCGTTAAATGCAACCCGCTCTCCGCCCGTGTATGCGTTCGTCTCTTTCCATTCGTCATATGAACATGCCTGGTCAGAATTCGTCGTGACCTTTACTGTTGGTCCGGTATGGAGCTCTCCATCGGCATCCTTTGCTGAAACTGTAAATGAGTAGGCCGTACCCGGCTTCAAGTTGCCGATTTCCGCTGATGTTTCTTTTACAGATATCGACCGGCTTTCAAATGACACGACATATTCCGTAATGTTTGCTCCGCTGCTCGGCGCATCCCACGCCAGGCTGACACTTGTAGCAGTTTTTCCGGTTACACGCACATTCACAGGTGCCGATGAAGGCGGCTCCGGATTGCCTCCGTCCGGTGCAAAATCTAAATCGGCTGCCAATTTATTGAGAAGCGTCCGATTGGAATCGCCGCTGAAATCCCAGAACATCGCTCCGCTTAATCCGTTTGCTTTAATAAAATCCGTTTTGTGGCCGAATGATTGTTCATCATCATAAGTGATGAAATTGCCATTTTCCGCGTTATACAAAAACGGCACTTTCGCTTGATCGTTCCAATACCTTTTATAGCCGTTTTGATTTACATAATTCTTTTCAAGATCTGAAAAGTCGAATACTCCATTTTCCCATGTCCCTTCTTTCGCCGGTCCGCACTTCTGATATTCTCCGTGGCCGCCGGACTCACAACCGCTCCAGCCCCTTCCGTAGAACGGTGTTCCAAGCACTAATTTGTCCCCCTTAACACCGGCTTCCTTATAGCGCTTCACAGTGTTTTCAATGTTGTAGGTCTCAGCATTTGGAACGCCTGCTTCTTTTGCTTTTGGATCATAGAACAGCGGCGCATTATGGGCGCTTATGCTTTGCCATCCGCCATTAAAGTCATAGGTCATGATGTTAATCCAATCCACGGTTTGAGCAATTTTATCAAGCTCAGTGTTGCTCACATACTCCGGACTTGCGCCGGATGCGATCGTCAGCAAGTATTCCTTGCCGTCCTTTGCTTCTGCAGCATTAAGTTTTTTACGCACCTCTTGCAGGAGCAGCGTGTAATTTCTTTTATCTTCCGGCCGTGTACTATTCCCCGGCAATCCTCCGCTGACCGGGTATTCCCAGTCAAGATCGACCCCGTCAAACCCGTATTTCCTTAAAAATTCAACGGCCGAAGCGGCGAAATTCCCCCTTGCCACAGGATCTGCCGCGACATCTGAAAAGCGGTTAGACCAAGTCCATCCGCCGACCGATATGAACGTTTTCAAATGAGGGTGGCTCTTTTTCAGCTTCAGCAATTGTTTAAAGTTGCCGCGGATCGGTTCATCCCAGACATCCCCGGGATTTGACTTTTGTGCGTCAATCCAGGGATCGCCCATTACGATTGTTCCATTTGGCGCGTCGATCACTCCGTTTTCATCCTGACATGACCATGTTTGGGGATTGGGGCCTGTCGGATCGGGGTTCCCGTGCCTTCCTTCCCAGCAAATATCAGCAAAAGCATAATTAATGTGGCTGACTTTTGAAACGTCCATATCCCAAACTTGAAAATTCCTTCCGTAAGCACCCCATGATGGATAGTAGCCGATGATTTTATAGTTTTTTCCGGAATCGGCCTTTGCAACTTCCCCATTTACAAATGACAAGCTCAGCAACATGACAAAAATGAAAGAAAAAACGAAAAACTTTTTGCTTTTGTTGACCAACACGATGTTCATCTCCTTTTCATCCAATTTTTTTGACAAACTATGAAACTAGAAATCTCCTATTCCTCACCGCCTTTTTTGTTTGTTTTATATTTTTCCTTGTCATCTAATAGCTGCAGCTGCACAGAAGCCAACAAGGGAAAACGCTTACATAAATGAGATTGACATCATGATTTCATTAAAATTTCGGGTGTGTTCGTTTGGAAAAGCTGGTTGTGCTGAGGGTGAAACACGTATAGATGTCTATACATTTGCGTATAAAAGAAGACTTTTTAATGGCGAAGGGTTGCTGAATTTGTTATGACAAATCTATATTAATCAGAATTTTCTGAACTGTCAACTTGAAGACATTGACTACACAACCGCCGCTTTCTACTCCATTTAAGGAATAGAAGCGGCGCCTCTAGCCTCTTCATAGACTAGCGTAAGACGTAAGACGAATATCCGGACATTGTTGCAAAGCCGATTTAAGAGAAGGTTCCGTCAGCAGTGAAAGTTCATATACCCGAGGATAATGGAAAGACGATTTTTCAAGCAGACATTTATCGACGTAAGCCGGATGGCACATCACTTCAATCACTGCTGCGTCTTGATAATCACGAAGGATGCTCGAAAGATCCTTCAATCGATCGACTTTCAGCTCAAAAGCATCGTTCGACCTTACACCCTTCCACAGTGAAGGATGATCATGATTGACCTTTCTGCATGGCAGGTCATACTCTTTCGCAAGCTTTACAAACACCTCAGGGAGATTTCCGTATGTATGAATATGATGATGGCTGTCGATATGTGTCGGATTTAAACCGAAAGACAAAGCTTTCTCTATTTGCGCTTTCCACTCTCGGTATACTTCATCAAGGTCAATGTCGAAGAAACCCTGGTAGTACAAAAGCTTGCGAAAATTCCCTTCTTCATCCGTTATCGTATGCAGTCCGCCGAGAATCGGGCGCCCGGCCGTCAATGTCAAGTGGACGCCGACTCCGAGTTCACGATTTTGCCGTGCGAGTTCGACGGCATGCTCCGCTTCTTGCATATTGACCATGAGCGTAGTCGATGTGAGCACCCCGTGCTGGAAAGCTTCAATGATTCCAAGGTTGACTCCCCTTGAAAATCCAAAATCATCCGCATTTATGATTAGAGATTTCACCTTTCATTCCCCCTTTGTTCATAATCACGTTCAATGAAGAACTCAACACGGTCACCGCGAAAATAGGCCATAGAATACTCGACGACTTCTTCCGACGCCAAAAATGTTTGCGTCGATATCTGGAAGCAAGGTGTGCCTTGTGTAATATTTAAATGTTGTGCAATCTCCTCATCAGAAATCACAATTTTGATTTGTTCCTCTGTTCTTTTTATGTTGTTTCCTTGCCTGCTGATGCACTGGTAAAGTGAAATATTCGCCATTTCTTCCGTTACTTCGGGGACGAGATCCGTTCTGATATAGGCTGTTTCAAACTGGATTTCTTCATCGTCCGCATAGCGGATTCTTTTGATTTGATAGACCATTTGTTCAGCGTCGATTCCGAGGAGGGTTTGGATTTTTTCAGACGGCTTTATTTTTTGCAAATCAACAACTTTGATTTTCGGTTTAAAGCCTTGAGCCTTCAATTGCTCTGCATAACGGAGGCTGCTGGAGCTCAAGATCTGCTTTACTTTTCCTTTGGCGACAAATGTCCCTTTTCCCTGCTTTCGGTAAATGGCCCCTTCCATAAGCAAATGATTCAGCGCGGTCCGCAGCGTCGTCCGGCTGACATCATACAGTTTGCAAAACTCGGACTCCGTCGGCAGCAGGCTGCCAGGCGGATAATAACCGCTTTCAATCTTATCTACAATATCTTGTTTAATTTGACTGTGGAGCTGTGGTTGTTTCGCCATACATGTTCTCCTTTGGGGTGTGTTCGTAATTATAGAATAACACAAAAGGTTCCTAAAAAAAACAATTTGTCATAACAAATATGTATGGACAAATTTGTTATGACATGTTAAGTTTCAATTGTGTGAAGCGCTTTCATATAAAGAGAATGAAGGAGGGGGATTATGGCGCTGAAAGTAGTTGTTATAGGCGGAGGGTCCAGCTACACACCGGAAATTATTGAAGGCATCATCAAACGGCAACATCAATTTCCGGTGAATGAGATTGCACTTGTTGATATCGAGGAGGGCAAAGAAAAACTTCGCATCGTCTCAGAACTCGCGAAGCGAATGATCAGGCATGCGGGGGTTCCCATCGAACTGAGCCATACAATAGATCGGGCAGAAGCGTTGCAAGGTGCCGATTTCGTCACGGTTCAAATCAGAGTCGGCGGACTGAAGGCGAGAGCTTTAGACGAAAAAATTCCGCTCAGCCACGGCCTAATCGGGCAGGAAACAAACGGAGCCGGCGGTATGTTTAAAGCTTTCCGCACAATTCCTGTCATGCTGGATATCGCTCGCGATATCCAAAAGATTTGTCCCGAAGCATGGCTGATCAACTTTACCAATCCGGCCGGCATCGTGACGGAAGCTTTGCTGAAGCACGGACCTCATCAAAAGGTCGTCGGGGTATGCAATATTCCTTACAACATGAAAAATAGCATTGCAGAAATATTCGGCGTGGATGTGAACCGCGTCATGATTGAATTCGCAGGCCTCAACCATTTTGTTTTCGGAAAAAGGGTATGGATCGACGGCATCGACCGGACGGAAGAGACGATTGAGCATCTGTTGAATGATCACCTCGGCTACTCGCCCTCCAATATTGCGGCGTTGCCGTGGAATCGCCAATTTCTGCGGTCTTTACGTATGCTTCCGAGCCCGTACCATCAGTACTATTATCAACATGAAGATGCGCTCGCAAAAGATATCGAAGCGTACAATAACAACGGAACACGAGCGGAAACCGTCATGGAAGTGGAGCGGCAGCTGTTTGAGAAATACAAAGACGCCGAGATCCATGAGAAGCCTAAAGAACTGGAAGGCCGCGGCGGGGCTTACTATAGTGAATCAGCCTGCTCATTAATGAACTCGCTTTATCATCATTCAATGGATATTCAGACCGTGAACACACTGAATAAAGGAAGCATACCAGACCTTCCCGATGATGCGGTGATCGAAGTCAACAGTGTCATTACAAAAAGCGGACCGATTCCTCTGACCGTCGGAAAACTGCCTGCTGCCATTTGCGGGCCGATCTGCCTGATGAAAAAATTTGAACAATTAGTGATTGAAGCTGCGGTCACCGGCGACTACAATACGGCATATTCAGCCATGATCACCAATCCGTTGGTCTCCTCTGATCACAAAGCTCAAAAGGTACTGGATGAAATGCTCGAGGCGCATAAACGTTACCTCCCGCAATTTTTTGAGGAGGTCTGTGAACATGAAACAAAATAAAATGATGGCATTCATCGAAGCAAACATCATGCCGATCGCCGGAAAGATCGGTTCCCAAAGACACCTGATTGCAATACGCGACGGATTCATCGCCATTATGCCTCTTATTATCATCGGTTCCCTCGCCATCCTGGTTAATAATTTTCCAATACCGGCGTTTCAAAACTTTATGACCGGCCTGTTCGGAGAGGGATGGACTGCTGTCGGCGGGGCGATATGGAATGGCTCTTTTGCTCTGTTGAGCCTTTTAGCCGTTGCGGCTGTCAGCTTTAAGCTGGCCGAGTCCTATCACACAGATGGCCTGTCTGCCGCATTAATCGGGATTGGCGCATTCGCCGTGCTTACGCCGACCACTGAAGACTTTGGCTTTTCAATGACTTGGCTGGGAGCACAAGGCCTGTTCGTCGGCTTAATCGTGGCTTTGCTGTCGACGGAAGTCTTCCGGCTGTTTTCACAAAATGAGAAATGGAAAATCAAAATGCCTGAAGGAGTGCCTGACGGCGTCACAAAATCCTTGAATGCTCTATTGCCGGCTGCCGTCATCTTATCCACTGCCGGGCTATGTAATGCTCTGATTGTTCATTATTCGGGACAAAGCATCCATGAGCTTGTTTTCAGCACGATTCAAGAGCCGCTTCAAGGTCTTTCCAACACGGTTGGGTCAGCCTTGATTTTCACTTTCTTGAATCATTTGCTCTGGTTCTTTGGATTGCATGGAACAAATATCCTCGGGCCGATCATGGAATCCGTCTACCTCCCGCTTATTCAGGAAAATCAACACTTATTCTCGCAAGGAATGAGCGCTTTTGAAGTGCCGTATATTGTGACAAAGCCTTTCTTCGATTCTTACGTATTTATGGGGGGATCGGGAACGACATTGGCTCTGCTTGCCGGCATTTTAATTGCCGTGAAATCGAAGCACTACAAAACGATCGGGAAGGTGTCTCTCGCACCCGGCCTTTTTAACATCAATGAGCCCGTTCTGTTCGGACTTCCTATTGTATTAAACCCGATCATGTTCATTCCGTTTATCTTGATTCCATTAATTTTAACGATTACGTCATATGTCGCTTTGGCTTCCGGTCTCGTCCCGAAAACTGTCGCGATCCTTCCGTGGACAACGCCGCCGATTGTCAGCGGGTATCTCGTCACCGGAGGATCAGTCCGGGGAGTCTTATTGCAAATCTTCAACCTGGTGCTGGCCACCCTGCTCTACCTCCCGTTTATAAAAGCAGCAGAACGTTCCGCCTTGCACCAGACAGAAAACGAATAAGTAAGGAGTGAATGTTATGGCAGATACACTACAATTGGAACAGGTCTCATTTGAAATCATTCTTCACGCCGGAAATGCGCGTTCTTCTGCAATGGAAGCATTGCAGCTTGTGAAACAACACGAATGGGAAACCGGATATCAAAAAATACAAGAAGCAGAATCGGAGCTGAGCCAAGCTCATCAGGCACAAACCCGCCTTCTGCAAAAAGAAGCACAAGGCGAAGGCCTTTCACCCAATCTATTATTAATCCATGCGCAGGACCATTTAATGACAGCCATGACTGTAAAAGATTTGGCGAAAGAATTGATTCATTTATATCAAGAGCTTCAGAAAGGAAGAGAAAAATGAAGATCGCACTTGTATGTTCAGCTGGAATGTCTACGAGTATACTGGTCAAAAAAATGAGGGAAGAAGCGAAAAACCGTTCATTGAAGGCCGAAATTAATGCATATGCGGAGGCAGATTTGCCAAGTCATCTGGATGAAATTGATGTGATACTGATTGGTCCGCAGGTCCGGTATTTAAAAGGGCAAATGACAGAGCGTGCCGAGCCTTATCATACGCCCGTGGCCGTCATTGATCAAATGGCTTATGGAATGATGGACGGTGCAAAAGTGCTGAATCAGGCAATCAGCCTTGCAACCTGATGCCTCCTGCAAAGAACCGCGTTTTCTTTGAAAACGGGTTCTTTTTTTTGAAGTTTAAAAGAATGATTTTTTGAAAGCGTTTGTTTTTGTATAATAATTGGTAAAGGATGTGATCATACATGATTTCCTCACAAGTGAAATCCCAGTTGATTGAAATTGTCGGCTCTGTCAATTATGACGATTCGAACGCCGGACGGCTCGTCTATTCTTATGATGCGACACCCCAGTTTCAATCGATGCCTGACGCGGTCATAGCCCCGCGCAGCACAGAAGAAGTATCGCAAATCGTGAAAATCTGCAACACGCACCGCATTCCGATTGTGCCGAGAGGTTCAGGTACAAATCTTTGCGCCGGCACATGCCCGACTGAAGGAGGAATTGTCCTCCTGTTTAAGCATATGAATCGAATTTTAGAAATCGATGAAGAAAACTTAACGATAACCGTTCAGCCCGGCGTGATCACGCTTGATTTAATTCACGCCGCTGAAGAAAAGGGATTATTTTATCCGCCCGATCCGAGCTCGATGAAGATCTCGACAATCGGCGGCAACATCAATGAAAACTCGGGCGGCCTCCGCGGGCTGAAATACGGAGTGACACGCGATTATGTCATGGCGCTTGAAGTCGTTCTCGCAAACGGGGATATCATCCGCACTGGCGGCAAACTCGCCAAAGACGTTGCCGGCTATGATTTGACGCGTCTTTTCGTCGGTTCTGAAGGAACGCTCGGCATCATTACTGAAGCAACATTGAAACTCATCCCGGCACCCGAAACAAAAAAAACCGTCCTCGCCCTCTATCAAGATATCGACTCTGCAGCCCAAACGGTTTCAAATATCATCGCACACAAAATCATTCCGACGACGCTCGAATTTCTCGATCAGCCCACGATTCAGGTGATCGAAGACTTCGCGAAAATCGGCCTTCCCGTCCATGCCAAAGCGGTTCTCCTGATCGAACAGGACGGCACCGAGGAAGCAGTCCGCCGTGACATTGCCCTGATTGAAGAGATTTGCACAAAAGGAAATGCTGTGTCCGTTCAAACCGCGCAAACAGAAGCTGAAGCGGAAAATCTTCGGGAGGCCCGCCGCACCGCACTTTCCGCTTTAGCCCGTTTAAAGCCGACGACCATTCTGGAGGATGCCACGGTACCGCGCTCTGAAATTGCCGAAATGGTAAAAGCAATTAATACGATCGCCGAAAAGCACAAAATATCGATTTGTACATTCGGGCACGCAGGCGACGGCAACCTTCATCCGACCTGTACGACAGATGTCAGAAACAGTGAAGAAATGAAACGGGTCGAACAGGCTTTTGAAGACATCTTTAAAAAAGCGGTTGAGCTGGGAGGAACAATCACCGGAGAACATGGGGTCGGCGAAATGAAAGCTCCTTATCTGGAACTGAAGCTGGGCAAAGCGGGAATCGCCGCCATGAAGGCGGTAAAACAGGCGCTGGATCCTAACAGCATCATGAATCCCGGGAAGATATTTGCGAAAGACTCCCGCAAGCGGGTGGTGGTGACAAAATGACGACAGCTAACGAAAGAAAGGTCATTGAACAGCAGTTTAAAAAAAGAATGGACGAGGAAGAGCTGCTGAATTGCATGCGCTGCGGCTTTTGTCTGCCGTCATGCCCCACCTATATCGAATCCGGTTTTCAGGAAAGCCATTCACCGCGCGGACGCATCGCGCTCATGAAAGCGGTCGTCGATGGGGCGATTGAGCCTGATGAGGATGTCGAACGGTCACTGGAGCTTTGCCTCGGCTGCCGGGCGTGTGAACCTGTATGTCCTTCAGGCGTAAACTACGGGCGCTTGCTTGAAGAAGCGAGGGATATTATTCAGCAGAACAAAAAACACACCCTTCCGGTTAAAGTGCTTCGCCGCGCGGTATTCAAAGGGCTTTTCCCCCACCAAAACAGAATCAGGGCGCTGACTGGAATACTCGGCGTGTATCAGCGTTCCGGCATGCAAAATGTGATTCGCAAATCGGGCTTACTTCGTCTTTTGCCGGACCATCTCGCGAAAATGGAGGCTGTTTTGCCGAAAGTTCCCGATATGAAACAGCTGAAAAAACGGCCGCACCTGCTCCCTGCGATCGGAGAGAGAAAAAAACGGGCCGCCTTTTTCTCGGGCTGCCTCATGGATACGTTGTTTTTAGATACGAATATGGCAACCATCGAGCTGCTGCGGCTGGCCGGCTGCGAGATCATCATTCCCGAACAGCAGACCTGCTGTGGTGCCCTCCACGGACACAGCGGCGAAAAGTCTGAGGCCGTCCTGCTCGCAAAACGAAATATTCAGGCATTCGAGGATTCAAACGCGGACTTTATCGTGACAAATGCAGGGGGATGCGGAGCATTTTTAAAGGAATATGATCATCTCCTGAAAGATGACTCTGAATGGCGGAAACGGGCAGCGGTTTTTACAGGGAAACTGAAAGACTTTTCTTCCGTCCTGTTGGAGCTGAACTTTGATCAGCGATCCCTTGAACTGCCGCAGCAAATCGTCACCTACCAAGATTCGTGCCATTTGCGAAATGTCATGAACACCTCCGCTGAGCCGAGATACCTTATTCGCAGCATCAACGGCATTGAATTCAAGGAAATGAAAAATGCCGAAAGCTGCTGTGGATCAGCCGGTATTTATAACATTGTCGAATCCGAAATGTCGATGAAAATTCTCGATACAAAAATGGAAGCAGCAGCAGCGACCCGGGCCGCTACGATCGTTACAGCTAATCCCGGATGTCTGCTGCAAATGAAGCTCGGCATTGAACGAGCTGGGCTTACAAACCAAGTGAGAGCTGTTCATCTGGCGGATTTATTGCTGGAAGCCGTCCAGGAGTGACTAGGCGGCTCACATTTGGTATATTTCTCGGGAAATAAATCGAAATATGTCTTCTGCTGCTATTTCCGGACAGCAGGAAATTCTCCATTCGGCTGGATGAAGCGCAAACCTGTTACCTGTCCGGAATCGCCGGCTTCGAACCGGACGCTGAAACCCGGCAGGTTTTTGATTTGAAATGTCAACTCACGGTAAGGCTCAAGTTCGTAATCAGGCTGACCGGGCAATGAAACCCAGAGCGTCCGGTTGTTTCTGAAAGACACAACGACATCTGTTCCGTCTTCCAATGCATATTCGCCCGTTAAAGAAGCAAGAAATTCAGGATCGTACAACCGCTGATCCGGCTTCCTGACAAATTCGATTTCTCCAGCGCCTTCCGCCATTTCAAACGGTACGGAAAGGCGGCTGATATGTCCGTGTATATCAGCGCTGAAAGATGAGAGCATCGCCATCTCCGTGAGCGGCATTTTCATCTCGAATATATTGTAATGATAATGCTTCAAAGGCATCACAAACGAATTGAAGAGCGCCTGTAACATACCGTCTTTACACTCTATTTTGATTTCACCGTAGCCGGGGTGCTCGTATACACCTGTGTAGTCCTTCAGGTCATGAGAAGGCTTCGTTCCTTCAATTTTGGTAAGATCCGCGGTTCGATCCACGCCTAAAGCCGCTTTCATTATTTTTTCCGCTTCGCCTTTCAGCCGGCCGTTCCAATCAATCTCTTCCAATCCAAGCAAGCGGTCAAAAATATTGTACGCCAGAACATTTGGGAGAAAGCTGCCGTTCATATTTGTCAAAATGGCAATCCCGATTTTTTCATAAGGCATGAAAGCAACAAGCGATGAAAAACCGTCAATATTTCCGCCATGATGAATCATATGACGGCCACGGTACGGTTCAACAAACCAGCCGAGCCCATAGCTGCAGACAGGGAGTTCCTTCGCTTTAAGAATGGAGTCGCAGGAAATGCAAGGCGTATGCAGCTCATGAAGGCTTCCCTCTGATAGAACACCGCTGAATTTGTCGCTGCCAAGCTGAAGCAGCACCCAATTTGCCATATCCAAGGCATTGGAATTGATCGATCCAGCCGGCCCGATCACATCGATATTGCGAAAAGGAATTTTTTCAACTGTTCCGTTTTTCTCTTGATATGGAAAGGCAAAATCGGAAAGCTTTTGCATATCTTCGACCGAGAAGCTGCTGGATGTCATATGCAAGGGTTTGAAAATCCGCTCATGAACAAACTCCTCCCATGTCGTTCCCGCTATTCTTCCTGCAAGATAACCGGCCGTCATGTACATCAGGTTCTGATACTGCCATTTTGATCGAAAATCCAGATTCGGCTCAAGGTAGCGGAGCCGTCTGAAAAGCTCTTCCCTTGAAAAGGAGGAATTGTACCACATCATTTCGTGTCTTGGGAGGCCCGAACGATGGCACGCCAGATCACGGGGAGTCATCCGTTCGGTTGCCACCGGATCATACATCTTAAACTCCGGGAGGTATTCCCTTACCGGCTTGTCCCATTCCATTTTCCCTTCATCAGCCAAAACCGCCATCGCCGCCGTTGTAAATGCCTTGGAAGCGGAACCGATCGCAAATACCGTTTCCGGGTTCACTTTTAATTTCCGTTCTTTATCCCTGAATCCAAACCCTTCCGCCATGATGATCTCGTCTTCCTTAATGACTGCAACAGCGGCTCCGGGAACGTTCCACTCCTTCATTTTTTCCAGGGCAAATGCCCGAAAGCCTTTTAATTCCTTTATAGGCTGTCTCATTTTACTCTCCTCTCTTGATCTAAGCGTCTTATGCCTGTTCCAGGTGTCCGTATTCCATACGTTTGTTCGCCCGAATGGTTTCATTTAGAGAAAATTTGTATATTTATTCACGAATTCCAAAAGATAGGTATAAGGCTGAAAATGTCTAAAAAACAAGGAGGTTTTGTTCAATGTTTGGATTTATTTGGTCATTGATCATCGGCGGAATTTTAGGCTGGCTGGCCGGCCTCATTATCAGACGTGATGTACCCGGAGGAATCATTGGAAATATTATCGCGGGATTTATCGGTTCATGGCTCGGCTCCATGATTTTGGGACGCTGGGGTCCGATGATCGGCGGATTTAATATCATTCCGGCTCTGATCGGTGCGATCATTTTGATTTTCATCGTCAGTCTTGTCATGAGAAGTATGGGCGGACGAAACCGCAATGCTCAATAATGGATGATTTACGACGGTTTCATTAGAAACCGTCGTTTTTTATTTCATTCTGCTGCCGTCTTTTATATAATTAATTAGAAACACGAAATATTTTCAAGGGGAGGCTGTACATTGGAAAAAGTGGCAGAAAAAAGACCGAAGCGCTCTGAGGTGCCGCAGGAACTGACTTGGAATCTTACTGATTTATTTCCTTCTTATGAAGCTTGGGAAGACGCACTTGTGAAAATTGAGGAAGATCTCGTATCCATCGGCTCATTTAAAGGAAGGCTTCACGAAGGAGCTGACGTGTTGCTCGATTGTTTAATGCTGCAGGAAAAACTGCTAGAGCGCCTAGTCCGGGCCGCCGCCTATACTCACCTCAGAAAGTCCGAAGATTTGACAAACCCCGTCAACCAAGCCGACGCTTCAAGGATGGCCGCACTTCAAGCAAAACTAAACGCCGGGCTTTCATTTATCCAATCGGAAATTCTCGAATTCCCCGAAAATCAAGTGGAGACGTACATAAAAAATGAGAAAGGACTGGAGCCTTTCAGCAAAATGCTGTCCGAGATAATGGAGCGCAAGCCGTATAAGCTTGCTCCCGAAACAGAGGAAGCGTTAGCCGTTTTAGGCGAAGTGCATGATGCACCGTACAAAATTTTCGGGATGGCGAAGCTTGCAGATATGCAATTTTCACCGATTCAGGACCGGAACGGCAATGAGTTGGCCAATTCGTTCGCGTTATATGAAGGAAAATACATGTTCTCTCCTGATACGCATATTCGCAGAACCGCCTTTGACTCCTTTACAAATACCCTGCAAACATACAAAAATACCATCGCCGCCGTCTATGAAACAGAAGTCAAAAAACAGGTCGGCATGTCAAGGCTTCGCGGATATCAATCCGCCACCGATATGCTTCTTCAGCCGCAAAGCGTCACGCTCGAAATGTACCACAACCAGCTTGATGTGATTAAAAACGAACTTGCACCTCATATGCGCAAGTATGCCGCCTTGAAAAAACGCGTATTAGACCTCGACGACATGCGCTTCTGCGATTTGCAGGCTCCGCTTGATCACGACTTCAGTCCAAAGACGACTTACGAACAGGCCGGCCGGATGATCTTGGACGCTTTACAAGTGATGGGACCCGAGTACGCGGAAGTCATGGAAACCGCATTGACTGAGCGGTGGGTTGATCTCGCTGACAACATCGGCAAATCCACGGGTGCGTTTTGTTCAAGTCCGTACGGAGTGCATCCCTTCATTTTGATGACATGGACGGATACGATGCGGGACGCCTTTACCCTTGCCCATGAACTCGGTCATGCCGGTCATTTCTACTTGGCAAACCGCAAGCAGCGCATCATGAATGTCAGACCGTCTCTATATTTCATCGAAGCGCCTTCTACAATGAACGAAATGCTTCTCGCCCAGCATTTGTTTTCCAAAACAAATGACCCGAAAATGAAGCGCTGGGTCATCAACCAATTGATGGGCACGTATTACCACAATTTTGTCACCCATCTGCTTGAAGGGGAATATCAGCGGAGAGTCTACGAACTCGCCGAACAAGGGTGCGCACTTACCGCTTCCGTACTGTCTGAACAAACCACCGCCGTGCTGTCCGAATTCTGGGGCAGCGGAGTGAAGCTTGATGAAGGGGCAGGTTTAACATGGATGCGTCAGCCGCACTACTACATGGGGTTATACCCTTACACCTATTCAGCCGGGCTGACAGCATCGACAATCGTCTCGCAGCAAATTAAAGAAGAAGGTCGCCCTGCCGTCGAGAGATGGCTGAACGTTTTAAAAACAGGCGGTACAATGAAACCGCTGGACCTGTTGAAACACGCGGGTGTTGACATGTCGACGGATCAACCGATACGCCAGGCAGTTGCGTATGTCGGAACATTGGTTGACGAGCTCGAAAAACTGTATGATCCAAAAGAAGACCGGCCTGATTAACAGCCGGTCTTCTTTTATGCGGTTACAGACTGCCGAACTTCGGATTGCCTTTCATTCCGATCCATAAGTCTGATTGCTCTAATAAATGTGCGGTGCGAAGCAGCCAATGTTCCTTTCCTTTCGGTGCCGTCACTTGAACGCCGAGCGGTAAACCTTCATTTGTGAGGTGGACCGGGACGCTCATCGCAGGCTGTCCGGTTAAGTTGGCAAGCTGTGTGAATGGTGTATATGTCAAGCTTTTCAAAAACATTTGATAAATCAACGACTGCTGCTCATTTTTTTCCAGCTCACTCACTTTCAGGAGCGCTTCGGCTTCTTTTTCGGTATGAGTAAGCTCGCCGACCTTTGGAGCGGGGTAAGCCGTTGCAGGGGTCACATACAGATCATAGGTCTCATGAAACGCCGCCATTTGTGCAGCTGCTTGATCCCAGGAAGCAAGGCTTGCCGTAAATTCGGCTGCCGACACTTTTTTGCCTGCTTCATTAAGCACCCATGTGACAATTTCAACATCCTGAACAGTGATCGCTCTTCCAAGCGTTTTTTCCATTCCTAGAATCATCGCGGAAATTTCACCGCTGTTCATTAAGTAGTAGTTCTCCATTAACCGGAGTCCATCAACGCCGTTCGCCTGCTCTTCGACGCGGTGTCCCTGCGCTTCCAGCCATTTAACGGTGCGGTGAACGGCTTGTTTGGCTTCATCACTGACAGGCGTTCCGACGGGTGATTCTACAGAAAATGCGATATTCAACGGGCGCTCCAGCCCTTTTTTCATATCCTCTTCATAATGGCCCGGAAATAAAGGCGTTTGAAAAGCGGCTTCAGGCTGAACGGTTTGCAGGATATCAAGGAGCGCAGCGCTGTCCCTGACCGTACGGGACAGCGCAAAATCGATCGATGCTCCCTGCCATTGCCGCCCGACGCCCGGTCCTACAGGCGTTCTGCCCCGGGTCGGCTTCAAACCGAATAGCCCGGTAAATGAAGCGGGGATCCTAATGGAGCCTCCCCCGTCACTAGCTCCTGCAAGGGGAACGATTCCGGCCGCCACCGCTGCAGCGGAACCGCCGCTTGAACCGCCGGGTGAATAATCGGTGTTCCAGGGATTTCGCGACGGCCCGTATAATTCAGGCTCAGAAATATTTTTCAATCCGTATTCGGGCGTATTCGTTTGGCCGAGAAATAAAAAGCCGGCGCCGCGCAATTTAGCAACGAAATTCGAATCGCGCTTTGGTTGATAAGATGAAAGTAGCTTGGCGCCGGCTGTAAGAGGCTCCCCTTTCAACGCTTGGGAAATGTCCTTTAAAAGGATCGGCACCCCGGCAAACGGCTGCTGTCTGATATCGAGCTGTCTGCATTCATGTTTGACTTGTTCTTTTCTCGTCCGAACGACCGCATTCAGTTCTGGATTGACTTCTTCAAGGCGGGAAAAAGCAGCATCGATTAATTCGTTCACCGTTACTTCCCCATGTTTGATAAGCTTAGATAAAGCAACTGCGTCATGCTTCATATAGTCAGATATATTCATATCAGTACCTCACTTTACTGTTCGCTTGTGTTTACTATTGTGCATGAGCCTTTTGAGGATTTCAATGTTTTCAGTTTAGATCAAAAAGGAGATGAGTGAAATGAATATTCGAAGGTTACACCCAGAACATGAGCCGCCGCTTGATTTACTGTTGACGGCAGACCCTTCCGAAAAACTGGTTATCGATTATCTCAAACGGGGACAATCCTATACAGCAGAAATCGACCGCCGGATTGTAGGTGTCTATGTGCTGCTGCCGACGAGACCAGAAACAGCAGAGCTCGTCAATATCGCCGTCAAAGAAGATCTGCAGGGAAAAGGAATCGGCAGACAATTGGTTATGCATGCGATTGAAACGGCAAAATCACAAGGATTTAAGACAATTGAAATCGGAACCGGGAATTCAAGCATCGGGCAGCTTGCGCTCTATCAAAAATGCGGATTTAGAATCACCGGCATCGACCGCGACTTTTTCTTGAGGCATTACGAGAAACCGATATACGAAAACGGCATGCGCTGCATCGATATGGTTCGCTTAGCGCTCGATCTTTAAAAAATCCGCCGGGCTCCCCGGCGGATTCTCGTCAATATTCTTCAAAATAGGACTGGATCTTTTTCGGATCATCTGTTTTGGTCAGCGCCAGCATCAGCAAAATCCGGGCTTTCTGCGGGTTCAAAGAGTTGGAAGCCAATATGTTTTCCTTTTCAAGATCAGGATTGGGCGTAACAACCCCGCTGCCGGTGCGTGTAGAACGCACGACTGCCGCCCCTTTTTTCACCGCTGCGACTGCCCCTTTTTTCGCCTCGTCGGAGACTGAACCGTTTCCGCTTCCCGCATAGATAATGCCTTTCGCTCCCGCCTTGATTGCAGCGTCAAACAGATAGCGCCCGTCGTTTTGATACCCGTATATGATGTCGACTTGAGGAAGCTGATTGATCTTGGAAATATTAAAATCGGTATCTTTCGTATGCTTTTTTGTGATGTCATTATGAAAATAGATGCCGTCGGCAATATTGCCGAGGTACCCCATTTCTTCCGACTTGAAAGTGTCAGGAGCTGTCGTATGGGTTTTCGTCACATATCTTGCCGCAGCAATCCGGTCATTCAGCACCACCATGGTTCCTTTCCCGTAAGCTTCCTTGCTCGCAGCGACCTTTACAGCATTGTACAAGTTGGCAGGCCCGTCGGCTCCAATCGCTGTGGAAGGCCGCATAGATCCGACCACAACGACGGGTTTATCGCTTTTGAGGACGAGATTTAAAAAATAAGCCGTTTCTTCCAAGGTGTCCGTTCCGTGAGTGACGACAATTCCATCGACATCATCTGAAGCTAAAAGCTTCGCAGTGCGCTTGCTCAATTTCAGGAGCGTTTTATTGGTCATATTCTGACTTCCGATGTTTGCCACTTGTTCTCCGCTGATATTCGCGATATCCTTCATTTCCGGAACGGCTTCGATGAGCGTATCAATCCCGACTGCACCCGCTTTATAATTGGTCGTCGACGTTTTGGACTGATTCGCTCCGGCAATCGTCCCCCCTGTAGCCAAAATTCTTATGTTGGGCAGACGGTCATTTCCTTGGGCAGTCTTAACAGAAGCAGTTTCCGTCTTCGCCCGGGCCTTTGTTTCATTTCGAGATTCGTTTGAACCGGAGCACCCGGCATTGATCAAAAGCAATAAGCCTAACACAATAAATAACATTCGTTTTTTCGTCATGTTTTGATCTCTCCCTGCTGCGAAGTCCGCTAATTATATATGTATTTTCTCTTTCCTCCTCTCTTTCATACCAGTTTAAAATGCATTTATACGCTGTCTATTTATATGTTAGATTTTCTTCTGCGTTTTTTTGCATTAAAAAAAGGGAAACCTCGTTTCCCTCTTCAGACCTTCTATTGTTTTAAAAAGCTGAATTCTTCCTTTATTTTTCTCAACAGCTCTTCATTGGTGAGCACATCATAGGCCGTGAATGCCATAGATTTTGCGCCGAGCATTAAGCCTTCGAACCCTTGGCTGCTCATGGCTGCCTCCCGAAACTCGGGTGTGTGGCACGCGTACGGTTCATCGCAAATTTGTACATAAGGATGAATGGAAGGTGCGATCTGGCTGACATTCCCCATATCAACTGAACCTCCTCCGTCCGCTTTTTCATGAATCGAATCGGGATCGACGCCCAACTCGATCATGTTTTGTGTAAAGGCGTCTGACAGCGTTTCATTTGTTTTCAAATCATCGTAAGACAGCTCATAAAAAGAGCTCTTAAGTCGGGCTCCAGTCGCAAGTGCGGCTGCTTTTGCACAATTTTTTACTTTATCGAGCAGTTCATTGACATAAGCACGTTCTGTTCCTCTGACATAAAACTGGGCAACCGCATAATCCGGCACAACATTTGCCGCTTTCCCTCCCTCCGGAATAATCCCGTGAATCCGGGCATCAGGGAGAATATGCTGTCTGAGCGCATTAATGCCGTTGAATGTCTGAATGACGGCATCGAGCGCATTGATTCCTTCGTGAGGCGCTCCCGCCGCATGCGAGGCCTTTCCAAAGAATTCGAATTGAATCGCATCCATCGCCAGCGATGTTCCGCTTTTTTCATGCCTGCAATACGGATGAACCATCATAGCGGCGTCCAAGTGATCAAAAACCCCTTGTTCGGCCATGGTTACTTTTCCGCCTTTCGTTTCTTCCGCAGGCGTTCCGTAAACATACACTTTCCCTCCGCATGATGCGATGACTTTGCTGACGCCGATCGCGGCGCCGACCGCCATCGTGCCGATCAAATTGTGCCCGCAGGCATGGCCAAGGTCAGGTAATGCATCATATTCAGCCATAAACCCGATGGCAGGGCCGGGACGGCCGCTGTCAAATTCGGCCGTAAACGCCGTCGCAAGGCCGCATGTTCCTAACTCCACCTGAAAACCGTGTTTTTTCAGCTCCTCGGACAGAATCTTTGAAGCTTTGAATTCTTCATGTCCCAGTTCAGGGTGATTGCCTATATACTGGCTGATATGCAGCAGCTCTTCACGAATATGTTCGATCTCTTTCTCAATTTGTTTTTTCATAACGGTTCTCCCTTCTCCATTACCGGAAGTTCTTTTCCAGGGTTGACAAAGTAAAGCTCATATCCTCAAAATGATTAAATATATAATTATATGAATATTAATACATTATAAAGGAGACGAACGGAATGAGCAATGGCACCTCCCAGAAAATAAAACTGCACTTCCCTCATACTTATGCTTTGATTTTTTTCATTATCATTTTAGCTGCACTGGCTTCATACTTCATTCCATCAGGAGAATTTGAGCGGGTTGAAGAAGACGGCCGAACGGTTATCGTACAAGGGAGCTACACACAGACTGACGCCGGTCCGGTCGGTTTTTTCGAGATGTTTAAAGCCATACCGGAAGGCATGATTCAATCGGCGGATATTATTTTTTACATCTTTTTAATAGGCGGAGCTTTCGGCATCATCCATCAGACCGGGATGATTCGTGCAGGTGTTCATGTGCTCGTGCAGCGCTTGAAGAAACGCGGTTTCCTCCTGATTCCCGTCACCATGTTCGTCTTTTCCATCGGAGGCGCAACGATCGGTTTATCTGAAGAGACGATTATTTTTATTCCGATCGGCATCACTGTTGCAAGAGCGCTTGGCTATGATTCAATGACCGGGCTGGCGATGATTTCCCTTGGCGCGGCTGCAGGGTTCACCGGCGGCATGTTGAACCCGTTCACAGTCGGAATCGCACAGACAATTGCGGAAGTCCCGGTGTTTAGCGCCCTCGGTTATAGATTGGCCGTTTATGCCGCCATGCTCGGTTTCTCCATTTTTTATGTCATGCGGTACGCCGAAAAAGTCAAAGCGCACCCAAATACCGGTTTGATGTATGGAAGCGAAACAGAGATGAATGAAGAGACAGCCGCAGGACAAGCTGATCTTTCCTTCACTGGAAGACACGGCCTCGTCCTGCTGATTACAGCATTGGGCTTCGGCATCAATATGTTCGGTGTATTTCAATGGGGGTGGTTTTTAAGCGAGTTGTCGGCCGGCTTTCTCATCATCGGCTTTGCCGCCGGCCTTGCGGGAGGACTCGGCATCAACAACACCTTCCATTCATTTGTCGATGGTATGAAACAGGTTGTATACGGAGCGCTGATTGTCGGCTTCGCCCGTGCCATTGTCATCGTATTGGAAAACGGACAGATTATCGATACGATCATCAACAGCCTTGCTTCAGCCATCAGCTCACTTCCGAACGAAATCAGCGCCATTGGCATGTTCGCCGTGCAAATCGTGATCAACACATTTATTCCATCCGGAAGCGGACAGGCAGCCACAACGATGCCGCTTATGGCGCCGCTGGCCGATTTATTGGGATTCGAACGCCAGATTGCCGTATTCGCGTATCAATACGGAGACGGAATCACCAACTCCATCATCCCGACCTCCGGTGTACTGATGGCTTCGCTTTCAATCGGAGGCGTCACTTACGAACGCTGGGTCAAGTTTGTCTGGAAGCTGGTCGCAGGCTGGATTTTCATCGGCGCCGCCGCAATTGTTATCGCCATGATCATCGGTATTAAGTAAACATCCGGTCCACAATATGCAGCCGGAGCCCCCGGCTGCATTCCTCATACATGTCTCCGTCTCCCTGACCATAGAGAAGCTAAACCATCAAAACCGGCGTTTCTGAGACGATTGATCTACTAAATTTTAAGCTCAGGTTAAGAAAACCCGAAAACGGGACTTTTTATCCACCATAGTCCAATTTCAAAATTCATCAACAAAGTGGCGGATTCTAAACAAAACACTTATATTTTTCACCTGTTCTGCCTTGTCATGGCTAAGCTGGAAAATGGATCAATCTCAATTAAATGCACCGTTTTGTAAGTCATTAGTTTTAGTCTATTCATACTACCCAAAGTTTGAAAACATGCCTAATCTTGCAAAACATTGACCAAAATTAGTATTTAACACCTATTTATTATTGATTCTTCAAACCTTAAAATGAGTGATGTTGTTTCTGTTTTTTTAAAGAAACTAAGGAAAAAGGAAGAATTATAATCAAATTTTCACTGTTAGATAAATGAAATGACCGGGACTTGAGTAAGATTTGTCCCGATGAAGGGCCTTTTTACCCTAACCACCCCATTCTTTTCATTTACATAACATTGAAAAAATAATAATAAAAAAGGAGACAGACCATGCGAAGTAAAAAGTTTTTTCTAATGATGCTTTTGATGATTGTAGCAGTCGTGTCAACAGCCTGCGGAGGCAGCAAAAGTGCGAGCGGAGAGAAAGAAGATACGAAAAAAGCAGATAATGCAGAAGTTAAAATACTAAGCTCCGAATATACGCTTCCGGATGATTCATCAACAAACCTGCACGAAAATGAACTTATACTAAAGATCAATGTTTCCGTTAAAAATACAGGAAAAGAACCATTGATGGTTGATAAAAGCCAATTCAGCCTTTACGAAGGCGACTCAAAAATGTCGGACGTCAGCGTATATGATGAAAGAAACAAGAGACTTCGTTCTTCCACGCTGAATTCTGACAAGGAAGTCGACGGAAATATCTATTACATCGTTGAAAAGGGCAAAAAGTTTCAGCTTGAATACACACCTGACATGTACGGTGAAAACAAAGCCGATCCTGTCAAATTCGAGATCGACGGCGGCAGCGACGATTTGCTGAAAACAGCCAAAAAACTTGAAGATCCGGCAAAAGCTTTGCTGGCTTACACAGATGTAACGATTTTCGGCAAAGATAATGATAACTTTGATAAACTGGTCGACGAAAATAAACGTGAAGTCGTTACCGATTACCTTGAAGGCGCTCAAAAATCAATCGTTCGCTCTTTAGGATATTTTGATGAAGAAGATGTCGATAAAAAGAAATTGAATAAACTGATCAGTGCCATCCAAAACGCTTATCAAGAAAAATCTCAAGTCAAAGCAGTTACAAAATCAATTTCAGGCGATGAAGCAACTGTTGAGGCAACCGTTACACCAATCGATAATACGGATGTCCAAAAGAAAGTGAAGAAAAGACTGGAAGACTATGTGAAAGACAGCGGCAAAAACTTCATGTCCAGAGATGAATTGATCAATCCTGCGATTGACATCATGAGTGAAGAAATCAAAAAAGCACAGGCGACTTCAAGTGAGAAAACAGTTGAAGTTAAGCTTGAAAAATCAAAAAATGACAAATGGAAAATGGATGCTGATAATTACAAGACCGAACAATACTTCTCAAGCTTCCTTAAAAGCAACAACTAAAAAAAGCACCCTAGTGGTGCTTTTTTTCAATTACAATAAAACAAGTGCTGTCCGGCAGCGGCACGCGTCGGCCGAGCCGGTCTGTCAGCTCGATTTTAGGGTTAAGGTGTTCTTCATACCCTTCCTGTACATAGTGTTCGAACACAAGAATGTTCGCGCGTTCCCCCAACTCTTTCTCAATACAGCGCCGGAATTCAGTCGGCGTAAAATAGCCGAACTGCTCCTGCACTTCGTGCGGATAGGCTTCTTCTCCCCAAGTATATGTATAGAGGAATTCCATCGCGTCATTCACAAACAGTACGGCCGCATCCTTCTCAGCCTCAAGAATTTGCACCTTTCTCCCTTTAAAATCATGGACATACCGTTTCAAGAAATCCATTCCATCCGGGTCTTTAAAGCGAATCCGCCGCGTTTCCTCTTTGTTTTCGGTCATGATTCCGTCCCTGATGATGATTCTGCCTCCCCGCTTCAGAATATCAAAGGAACTTTTTAACGCTTGGGCAATGACGAGATGATTAAATCGTTTTCCTTCATACGGAATGTATGAAAACAATTCGTGCAATATCGATGAAAATACAATCGTGTCGACGCTTTCCTGTTCGAAGTACTCAGGAAGATCCAACGCATCAGCCTGTTTCACATGCCACGGCTTATGTTCGCGCACTTTTCTTTTTTGGAGCTCCTCAATGACATTGACGGAAAGGTCGATGCCGATGACCTCTGCTTCAGGATGCTGGTCCGTCAGCAAATCAAGCATCACCCCGCCTCCGGCTCCGATGTCGAGCATTCTTTCTCCAACAGCATAATCGGCAATCTTCTTTTTATAATCTTCCGCACCGTTCATGTCAGACAGATAAGCCGCTTCATTTTGCAGCCGGTCAAACGAATCCTTGCGAAACTCAAAAAAATCATAAAGCAGCACGATCGCCCGTTCATATAAAGGCGATTTCTCCGCTTCCTGGCAAAATTCAATCAGCTTCAGTCCGGCCTGCGAAAACGAAAACGTGACGCCGACAATCTCGGAAGCCTGATCAAACGGCTGAACAGCAAGCGAAACGTGTTCATTTACAGGCACCCCGCCGAAAAGCAAATCGCTGATCGACATCTCTTTTAAGCACGCTTCGATAATCCGTTTTTTATAAACATTCGTATGACGCACACCTTGGTAATCACGGTACATGTCCTTCATCAGCGGCTCAAAGCTGATATGCTTGACTGATAGAGGATTGACAGAACGAAGCACAAGCAAAAAGATTTTGACAAACTCTTCAAAACTGAACGATGACAAGGCGGATTCCACATACCATAAATCGATCCGCTGAAAGAAGCGTCTCAGCGCATCTTCCGCCGCATGTTCCCTCAAAAACCGCTCGTACCGGCTGCTGTCTTCGCCGGAATCGAGCGCCTGTCCCCGCAGTTTTCTGATCCTTTCCGCAAACGGCCAATCTTTGTTTCTTTCTCCTGTGCAGATTTGGCCGATTATCCGGTTCACGTCTTGTTCAATCGATTCCCAAAGTGCCGGCGAAACCCCTTCAATGATACATTTGTTCAGAACGTACAGAACCCGCCTGATGTCGATGTGCTGAAGTTCGGATGCTTCAATCCAATCGATAAGAGGAGTGAATTGGCGATACCTTGATTCCCCGCGGATATACTGCCCGACGAGTCCATGCGTCAAAATCAAAATATAGATGAGTTCCTCAATATCCTGCCGCTCCGGCATATACGCCTGTCTTCGATCAGCATAAATCTGCGCCGACCCGATATTATGGATCGCAAGCTGAAAGCCTTTCTCACGCCATTCCTTTCTTTTATGAGGCTGGCCGCACTTAGCCGTTTCACTCCATATAAGAACCTCTTCAATGATTTCTTTTTCCCGCTCAGGAATGTTCGCTTTCTCCAAGATGGAGAGCGTCTGTTCCACATAAAGAAACACGGGATTCTGAGGCATGTTCTCCAGCGAAGATATCCGCTCCAGATTGACATTTTGTTCTTCAGTTAAAACAAGATACTTGAGCCATTCGGCATCACGCAAAACATGATAATCCCCGCTTTTCACTTTTTCAATGGCTTCTAACGATTGTAAACGCCTCATACGTTCTTCCCTCTTTTTTCTATTTCGATATGACTAATCATAAGGTAAATGGTTTCATATAGAAATAGGATAATAGACTTATAACCGCTATAATGTTTGGCCGCAGTCCGCCGTTAAGATTTGACCAGTAACCGTTTCTTGTTCGAGCAGCGCGCAAATGAGCAAGGCGATATCTTCCGGCTTTGCGATCCGTTCAAGCGGGAGCTTTTGGCTGAGCCGCTTCATTTTCTCTTCATTCCCCTCCCACCATCTCGTCGATACAGCGCCAGGTGCCACACAGCTGACCCTGATATCCGGAGCGAGCGCATGCGCCAATGATTTCGTCAGTCCGTGGACCGCCGCTTTTGATACGGCATAGGGGAGCGAAGAACCTGAGCCCGTCAGTCCGGCGATGCTGCCGACATTTACGATGGCGCCTTGCTTATTTTGCTTCATTAAAGATGCCGCCGCTCTCGCGCAATAAAACATCCCTTTGACATTTACCGCATACAGTTCATCCCAGACTTCTTCAGAAGCTCCATCCAAGTCATCAAGCTCGATATGCCTGGTGATGCTTGCATTGTTGACGAGCAGATCGACGGTGCCGAACTCACGGGCCGCCCGATCAAACATGCCTTGAACTTCATTGACCTTAGAAACATCGGCTTTAATCGCGAGCGCGCGGCCGCCTTGATTTTCAATCATCCCAACCGTCTCTTCAGCCTCCGCTTCGGAACGCGAATAGTTGACAATAACCGCTGCGCCGCGGTTTGCCAAAGCGAGCGATGCCGCTCTGCCGATCCCAGTGCCGCCTCCTGTGACAAGGGCTGTTTTATTTTTCATTTTCATTTTTCATCACTCCCTTTTCAACTGATGCAAGCTGTGCTGTTCCATTCCCAAACGACCAGTTCTCTTTCACGTTTTCGGCCGCAATGATCATGACGTCCTCTTGGCGGATGCCGGCGTTTTTTTGTAAACATTCTGCAATGCGTTGATACAGCGCCAGCTTTTTTTCGACCGGTCTCTCTTTCATTGTGATGTGAATATAGATCAAATCCTTCGTCCGTTCGATATTCATATAGCCGGGATCGAAAAAGAATTCTTCCTCATCGTGCTGGGTGATGACCTGAAAATAATCATCTTCCGGAACATCGATCGTCTCCGTCATCGCCTTGTGAACCGTTCTGCTGATCCGGCGAAGCTCTTCTTTTGATCTCCCTTTTAAAAGATCCATCCTGACAAATGGCATATATTTATTCCTCCTTTGTATTGTTTAATAGTGTATAACGGTTATATCATTTTGTATAATTGAATCATTTGAAGGATTCATTCAATTTTATTGAACTTGAGGTGATGGGATGGATTTCAAAACGTTAAAGACGTTTCATAAAATCGTGGCTTGCGGAAGCTTTAACCGCGCGGCTGAAGAACTGAATTATGCGCAGTCCACAGTCACAATGCAAATCAAAAAACTCGAAGAAGACCTCGGCATCCGATTGCTCGAGCGGGGGAAAACATTCCGACTGACTGAAGCCGGCAGGCTTTTTTTTGAAGAAAGCAGCCATATTGTCAAAAATATGGATCACCTTCAACATCATATGGCCGACTTATTGCTTGGCGAAGCGGGAAATATCCGTCTGGGAGCGGTCGAACCAATCGCGAGCTGTGATTTGCCGCGGATGTTGGGGAGATTTTTAGCGGATTATCCGAAGATCCGGGTTTCCGTAGATATCGCCAACTCATCGACATTGGGGGAACGGCTGGTTCAAGGCAGCCTGGACCTTGCCGTCTGTTCGACTCCGGCAATGGGAACTGATCTTTATTTTGAACCGCTATATGCTGAAGAGCTCGTAGTGCTGCTTCCTGAAGGACACCCCGCCGGAAACAATGAACACATCCATCTGAAAGATCTTAGGGAGCACCGTCTACTGATCACAGCCAACAATTGCACCTACCGGAAGAAAGTCGAAATCGCGTTTCAAGAGCTGCCGGGAAGCCAAATGAACACGATGGAGATTGGAAGCATGACCGCTTTGAAAAATTATGTTGCCGCTGGACTCGGCGTTGCCCTGATTCCGAAAAGCATCGTCTCCCCTCCTCCTCCCGGAACGATTGTCCGGTTTATCGGCGATGACCCGATCAGCGTAACCTTCGGCATCCTTTGCAAAACCGCGTCTTTCCCGCTGAAACAAGCGGACGCAAAGCTTTACCAATATTTGAAACAGGAACTGGGAGAACCGAAAAAACCTTCCGGCTGATGTCGGAAGGTTTGGGATGATGACATAATGGGACATTGAATGATGATGATCTGGTCTCAGAGGGGGATGGTTACTTGCACCTGTCCGCCCCCCGCTTCACCGTTTTTAATCGATAAATCGCCTTGATGAAGCTTGACAACACGGAGCGCAAAGGTAAGTCCCATACCGTAATGCCCATTCGATGTCCGGCTTTTATCTTCCATATAGAAAAGCTCGGCAGCTTTCTGCAGGCCTTCTTGAGAAAATCCTTTTCCGCTGTCAGTGATTGTGAAAATCAATTGATCATCCGTACACACAGCTTCAAAATCGATTCTCCCGCCTTCTGGTGTGTGATCTGCAGCGTTCGTCATGATGTTCATCAACGCTCGATGAAGCAGCTGTTTGTCCAACAGTGCTTTTTTATCTTCAAGGTTCTGTTCCTTCAGCACAATGTCAACCGATTTGTTCCCTATGTATGCTTCAGTGTCATTGAGAACACTTTCGACTAACGGTTTCACAGCGCTTTCTCTATAATCGATATTTAATGCTTCCTCCGTTTTTGACAAATGGATTAATTGGTCAATGTACTGATCGATTTTTTGCCCCGCATCAAGTATGTATCTGATATATTCCGACTGCTCTTGATTTTGCGGTGATAAGCTCAGCAATTCCGCATTACCTTTAATAATGGTCATTGGAATTTTAATGTCATGAGCCAATGCGCCGATCTGTTCTTTTTTCGTTTTCTCTAAGTGCCACTGCGCGCGGAGGGAGGCTTGAAGGGCATTCCTCATGTCTATCAGGGAACTGATCACATGATCAAATTCCTTAATATTCGAAAACTCCGGAGTGAAATTTAAATTTTGTTTTTTAATTTGCTCAGCGATGGTGTTTAATGTTTGAAAATGATCTTTTAACCTGTTTGCAAATCGGGTTGTTACCGCAAAAACGACCGTAATTAGAAGCAGAATGATGATGCATAAGCTTGTCAGCTCATAGTTCGGGAGAAACCGTCTCAGCAGGGGAGACCGAAACTCAGCGCGCAAAGGATACTCCAACACACAATACTCGTCTTTGCGTTCGATGATCATATAGCCTTTTTGACTTAAGGTGACATACGGCCTGCTCTCAATTTTTTTCCGTACAATTGAAAGATTCGTTTCTTTCATGTTTCCCGCTGTCTTTTGTTTCGACTTTTTATCCAATATGGCATACAGCATCGTATCAGGTATCATGTCTTCCGTTATCCGTTCAGCCGATTGAAGCTTGGGCTTAAGCTTTTCAGCTTCGATTTCATTGTAATTGGCAGGATAAAACAGCCCTGCATTCATTCCGATCATATTGATCAAAACATATACAGCCGTGATCGCGATCAGGCTGAAACTCAAAGTGAGCATATATTTGATCAGTTCTCTGCGCAGCGTCTTTTTTTTACGGATTATTCCCATCTGTACCCTACGCCCCATACCGTTTTGATCGGATCTCTTTCGTGTTCTTTGCATTTTTTCCGAATCGTGCGGATAAATTCGGTTATCGTGGAGTATAATGCATTACCTTCCAGCCCGTATACATGATCATAAATTTCTTCTCGTGTAAAAGTTCGTCCTTTATGCTGAGCCAACAGCTCACATATTTTAAATTCATTTTTTGTTAAATTCAGCTTTTGATCATGAATAAATACTTCTTTGCTGTCAAAGTGAAATAAAAAACCGGAAATCACACGTTTAGTTTCGTGTTTCTCTCTTCTTTCCCTTCTCAAGTGTGCATTTACTCTCGCACTGAGCTCAAGAACGCCGAAGGGTTTTGAAATATAGTCGTCTCCTCCAGTCAGGAGGCCCTTAACGATGGCCTCTTCCTCCGTCTTAGCGGTGAGAAACAGGATCGGACAATCTACCAGCGGCCGGATTTTCTCGCATAATTCAAATCCGTCCATCCTCGGCATCATCACATCAAGCAAAATTAAATCATACCCTGAAAACACGTCGAGAGATTCGGCGTTAACTTGACTCAATGTATGAACTTGATGCTGATCGCGGCGCAAAATATTTTGTATGAGTACAAGAATATCTTTCTCATCATCTACTGCCAAAATGTTCGCCACTTGCTGACCACCCTTTTTCATTATTCATAAGCTTTTCTTCCTTCCCAGCGGATAAACCAAACGATGCTTAGAGCGAATACAGCTATTATAGCAAACACCATGATGAAAGCCCCCTGCTTGATTTCCCCGTCTAGAACAGAACGCAGAGACGGATCAATTTGGACAAATCGGTCAATCCCCTTATACCCTGTCAGCCTGATTCCCCATGCCCAGGGATTATATTTCCAAATGACATCGCCCAATCCCGTATTCATCAGTGCTGTCATCAAAAGACCTGCCCCGCCTATTAAAATCGAAGCCCCCATTCCAAATATGCAGCTGATCAGAAAATAAATGAAATAAAGTGTGACACTTCCGGCTGCCAGCCATGCCCCAGCCTCTAAAAAAAGGGCGATTGTCAGGTTCGGCACATGAAATAGAACTTTGAGCCCCAATACATAGAGTCCAATAGCCAAGAATACCGCACACAAGTTCATGAACAGAAGCAGTGTGACTTTGCTTAAATAAGCCGTTAATTTGGGCGCCGTGCCGCCCAACAGCACTTGAAAACGGCCTGCCCGCTCCTCTAATGAAGCCGTCATTCCGCACACTATTCCAATCAGAAGCGGCAGGGCAATCGCAATTGCCTCAAAATACGTGCGGTATAATTGATATGGATCATGATCTCTGTTATAGAAATAAAGCAGAAAAACACTCGCACAGATAACCGGAACGGTCAAGTGAAGCCAAATAAAAGATGTGCGCTTTGTTTTTTGAAAATCAGCCGCAAGGCATCTGAAAAATAGCAACAAATCAAACCGCCTCCCGTTTTATCGATTTGCGATCAACGGCAGGGGAAAAAGACCGCCTGGTCAGACGCGCCAAAATAGCAAATAAAACAACAGATAGAACAACAGCCGGAGGAACGACTGCCCAGCTTGTTAAAGGATCGCCATTTTCAAGAGGCACACCGTTTGGATGGATGCCAATTGTCGGACACATGACCCTGATCGGCCAGCTCCACGGATTCAGCCACCAAAAAGGACTTGATGCCGACATGATGCCCAACACGATACTGCCCAGCATATTGAACAAAACGGCAGATATAAACCCAAATTTTCGCGCTATCCATAAACAGATGGGGATCTCCCACAGTGTCGTAAGCCAAAGCAGCAGATTCGCTGCAATGACTGTCAAATGAATGCTCGAAAATTGAGGAATGACAAACTGCATCACAACCATGAACCCTAAAAAAACAGCTTGAGACGCTAAAGAATAGAGCGCAATGACGCTTATTTTTGCAGACCAGATCATATGTAAATGTACGGGAGAAGAAAAAATGCCGTTATAATTCGACGCTTTCATTTCTTTCTGGTGTGATAATGCACAAAGCAAGGCGATCATGACCGGCATCAAGATGACAGACCACCAATTATACGTACCTGCTACAAAGAATCCTGGATTCATTAAAAAGGCGAAGCAAATATTAATCAAAGGCACAATGAAGATCATCTTTCTCGAAAATGTTCTTTTAAACTTCAGGTTTTCCGCTTTCGCATAATATCCGATCATTGTTCTCCGCCTTCTTTCCCCCGCGTTGATTTGACAACATCCATAAAAAGCCGCTCGAGATCGTCCCCCTTATTGATTTTCCCCTGATATCCGAGGTATCCTCCGCTGATAATCCCGATATGGTCTGCGATCTGCTCGACTTCCGACAGAATGTGGCTTGATAAGATGACCGTCATCCCTTGCTTTGGAAATGACCTGATCAGTTCCCTTAACTCTTGTATACCGATCGGGTCGAGACCGTTCGTAGGCTCATCAAGTATGAGTAATTTAGGGCGATTTAAAAGAGCGATGGCGATTCCCAGCCTCTGTCTCATCCCCATAGAAAACTGCCCCGCTTTTTTCTTTCCGGCATGATGCATATCAACAGTTTTAAGCACCTCTGTTATTCTCGCATCAGGAAGACCCAATAATGTGGCATGCACCTTGGCATTCTCGTAGGCTGTTAAATTATCATACAGAGGCGGGGATTCTATTAAAGAACCGATGTCTTTTAATACAGACCTTTTCCATTTCCGCCCCTCAACCAAAATGTCCCCGGCAGTCGGGTTTAAGATTCCGGTTAAAAGTTTTAAAGTCGTTGATTTTCCTGCTCCATTCGGTCCAAGAAGACCGTAAATACTGTTCTTTTTAACTGACAGTGAGACGTCTGAGACCGCTTGCGACCTTCCAAACTTTTTTTGAAGATGCCTTGTTTCCAATAGAATTGTACTCATCTTAATCTCTCCTTGTTTGATCTGATCGGTACCGATATCTTAAAATACCTTTCTCAAGATTTAATCAGAATCAAACGCAAAAAACCTTCCGGTTCCCCGAAAGGTTTAGCGGCCTTTGCCTTAAGAAGGCATAAGCTCAAGATGATGATCCAGTTCGTCCTGCAGGACGGCTTCAATATCTTTAAAACGATTCGATACGGTCGAAGCGCTGACACCGTATTTTTTTGCAAGCTTCGCCTGGGATAACGATTTTTCCGATTTGGAGATCGTATTGATAAAATACTCCAAAGCAGCTGCAAAGGCTTCTGTTTTCTTGATGACCGGCGCTTTTTTAACACAATACGATTTCCAAAGGCCGACCGCCCAGGAGACAAATGATTCAGAATGTCCTTCGTCAAGCATACCTTTCTCAAAGACAAGCGCTGTTTCTTTTTCCATCTCATTGGCCCATTCGATGTCTTCCGACCCTTGTTCAGACGGTGCACTCTCTTCCTGACGGCAAAGCTGCATTAACACATGATGAAAATCATCTCTCATCAGCTGTTCTTTTGTTCCGCCTTCTTTTGTGAAACGGCTTAAAGCATCGTTTAACCTGTCTTTGAGAGCATCCGCCATTTTTGCAGGATAGATGGTGAATTGTAAGAAGAACTCGGTATGGCTTCCGATCTTGATCGGAAAGCCGAGCACGTACTCGCCTACAAAAGGCCCTTCCCGCTTCACATTCATCCTTATAGTGAGCTCTTCATTTGTTACAGCATCCTCAAAGCGAATGCCGCCATCTGTTATATGTTTCACACGCAGCAGCGCAGGGGAGAGGTCTTTCCACGATTGAACGGCTTCCTTAGTCTGCGATCTGAGAATCGAAGAACCCTTTTTCTGTAAAAAGTCTTCGAAAATCGTCAATCCTCCGTCTGCCAACGGCCGGGAAAATACTCCCCACACGCCCAGATTAAAAACACATATCTTTTGTGCAGACTGTTCCAAGTCTGACAGAAAAGAATACTGATTAAGAAATTGATCGATTGTGTCTTTATGTTCCGTAAAAGCGAATTCCATGACGTCTTTCTGGATTTGTTTCAATTCCTGCACCGCGACAGCCGGAAACGCTCCCTCCGCTTTGCCGCAGCATTTTTTATATTTCAGCCCGCTGCCGCATGGGCAAGGCATATTTCTCTTTACTTTTCCCACGTTTAAACCTCCGTATCTTATACTACAACTTATTTATTTTATCAAAACTTTCAGGAGGGGGAAATCCGATAATGAAAATCAGTATGATTTAGCTGAAAAGTAAAATTTTATAAAAGAGGACAAATAGAAAAAAAGACTATAAAATGGTTAGTTCTGTGTTTTTATCATCCATTTATGACAGAGGGTGTTATACATTTTGCAATACGCTGGTTTTTGGGTTAGAGCGGGTGCATTGTTGATCGATTGCGTATTGGCGGTCGGATTACACTTTTCATCCGCATTGATTTGGAGACGGATCTCCTGAGGTCGGTGCAACAGCACTGCTGGTATACGTTTTGTATCCGCTTTTGATGCCGCTCCGATGCACAGATGAAGCTATGGCAGGCTTTCGTGCACTACTTCGTCTCATGGGTCATGAAAACAGGCGACACTGAGTAAACGATCTTTATGTATTTAAGTGCATACAGAAAAAGGGATATGAATCCCTTTTTCTATTTCCGGTATTCCAGCAGACTGATGGTCAGGAGCACAAGGAAGCACCCCAGCCACTGAATGGATGTTAAACGTTCGTTTAAAAACAAAACACCTCCGAAGATGGTAAGAACGGGGCCGATCATAGAAATGACGGCTCCCCGCTCCGCTCCTATCCGCTTCATGCCTTCCAGCATGAATAAAAAAGGAATGACCGTCGTCACCGCTGCAATGATCATAAAAAAAACATACATTGCGGGAGGATAAGAAAGCAGGATTCCCGGCTGTTTTCCTGTTGCGCGAAACAGCGCATAACCGGCCATCGCAAGACTTGCCGCCGACATTCCATAGGCATTCATCCGAATCCCGCCGATTTGACGGACAAGGCCTCCCGCCACAACAAGATAAACCGCATAGGCGACAGCGGACAATAAGATCAAAAAAGCTCCTGACAGGTTCGCTTCAAATGCTTGCACATCCCATCCGCCGACAGCCAAGAACAGCCCGGCATTCACAAGCAAGATGGCAGCAAACGTTTGACCCGAGATCATTTTTTTATTTACAAAGGCAGTGATGATCAATACGAACATGGGATAGCTCATCACAATCATCCGTTCAACGATTGCCGAAACATCATGAAGGCCGATAAAATCAAGCAATGGCGACAGAAAAAAACAAAGCAATCCGGCCGCATAAGCTTTAAAAATCTCCGCTTTTTCTGGTTTAGCCGGAAGCTTTGAACGATACACAACAAAAATCAGCCAAAACAGCGGCGCCGCAAATAATTGCCGGTACAACAGCACCGCTTCCGGCTGTGCACCTTGTTCATAAGCCCATTTGACAAAAATGGATTTTGAAGCAAAACACATCGTCCCAAAGACCATAAAAACGACCCCGGCCGCTTTTCGAACGCCGCTTTGAATATGGCCGCTCTGCTCAGCTGTACTCTTCTCTTCTCGACTCAACTTTCAACACCCGTCCTTTTTATTCGTGGATATGTTTTTTTATAAAATGGAGCAATGTGCTTCCCTGGGCCGTCAAAATCACACCTTTTCCCGAACATTTTGGACAAGGCTCCGGCTCTTCTCTTCCGCTTCCATTGCAATTTGGACATGTCGTTTCCAAATCGTCCGTTGCAATCACCATTTACCATCACACCTCCGTTTCCGTTTAATATGATGCGGCCACTCCGGCCAGCCTTCCTCCACGGCCACCACCTCCTTAAAAATACAAAAAACCCCCGTCACAAAAGGACGAGGGTCTCGCGGTACCACCTTTATTAATCGCATCAACGATTCGCTTGGAACATACGGAAAGGGAACAGTCAGCCCTTTCGATACGCTTCTCTTGATAACGGAGAGAACTATCCCGGCTTCGCCTACTGTCCGTTTCAGCGAAGCGATTCAGAAGCCCATTCGGCGTCAGAAGGGCATCGGTTCACACCAGCCACCGACTCTCTTAAACCCATGCTCTGACACGTACTTGCTCTTCCTCAATATCGTTTAACCGTACATGATTTGTAAAAAATATATTACTCTGAAAATTAGCAAGTGTCAATCAGCATTAAATTCTTGTTTTTTTACGAACCTTTAATATACACACGGTCAACAGACACAAAACAAGGAGATTGAATGCTGCTATCCAATAAAAATATCCAGGGATGCCTATGACGAGAAGCGGTAGTCCCAAGCTGAGAAATACACTGGCAAATGCAGCATACAGCACTTTTAGTAAGCCATTATATTTTTCTGCTTCAGATTCGCGGTCTGTATAAATCGCATTTGTTTGAACTTGACTGGGATCAGCCGCAAAGTAATGCCAATTTAAAAACTGTGTCACATGCTTCCAGCCTGCATCCTCGTATATATGAATATATTCTTCCTGATCCAGGTTTGATGTTGTCTTATAGTCGAGCCGATATACTGTATTGCTTGGTTTTGTCTTTTCAAATATATAGATAAATAAAAAGAAGGACTTTAACATCCACCCCTGTTTTGCCATTTCATTCAGCCAGTTCTCCTCCTTCCGGTCTTGCCAAGCAAGAAAAAAACGGAATTTACGCTTTCTTTTTTTACTCATGACTTGTATCTCCCTCTTTTTGAAAAATAGATTGACTGATCGCCACTAATTTGGATAGGCGTTTAAATTCGAGTTCAATCACCTGCCATCCTTCATTCGTTAAAATATACTGCTTTCGCCGATTATCGCCGGATTCGCCTTCCTTTCTAATGAGCCCCTGCTTTTCGAGTTTGCTTAATGCACCATAAAGAGTGCCAGGCCCTAGTTTGACCTCACCCTCACTCATGCTCTCAACCCTTTGCATAATGCCGTAGCCATGTAGTGGTTGAGTTAATGACAATAATATGTAATACGTAGCCTGCGTAAGCGGTAAATAGCTTTCCACCGTTTTTTTCTTCACTTTTCGCACCTCATTTTAAGTATGGCGTTTTTCATTTATATATCTCATGAGCAGTACAACACCTATTAGATTGAAAATGATGCTGCCGCCAAGAGCTAGTCCCCACCATACACCGTTTATTCCTGATAAAATCGCTAAATTTAATAAAAAAATTCCGCTCAAAACAAATAACATCCCGGTAAAGTGTGTATTCAAATCATTCGCCTCCTTATTTTACATCGCCTTACGATATATCGACTTACGATATAATAACATATTAGAAGATTCGACACAAATCAAACACAGCATTTACCCTGCAAATCAAATAAGTGAGCACAGGCTATTGCCCAAAAGGAATAGCTCACATTAAAATTAAAAAAACCGCCTAAAAGGTCATTTCACGACCTTATCAGGCGGTTTCCAGCGATTATTCCTTATTCCTGTCAGCAAACACCGTCATGGCGTCGCACATGAACTTCGCCAAGCCGGCGCCGTATTGATCAATGTTTTTCGTAAAGCGCTCGTCAGCGACATACATTTGTCCCAGACCTTTGAAAGCTTCGAGCGAATAGCTGTGGCCGGTGTTATTGTTCAGAAAGTCGTACCATTCCTTTATAGCCGCCTGTGCTTCCTCTGAGTCTGAAGCGCCTTTTCTGAGGGCGGCGATTTTTCTGTAAATGGCATCATATTGCTGTTCCATCTTTTTCCGTTCACCTTCGGGCATGGATTCGATATAGGCCTTCGATCTGTCGACGGCTTCATCGCCCCAGCGTTCCCGCGCTTCTTCCTCATACGGGTTTTGACTGAAATCAAATCCCGCGAATTTTTCCTCGTTTGTCATGTTGATTTCTCCTTTCGCGAATTGGATCGTTTTATCGATTGTCGCAATCATTTGGTCAAGCCGGCTTCTTTTCTCCAGCAGCGCTTTGCGATGGAGCTGAAGCGCCTCATTCCTGTCAAATGAAGGGTTCTCAAGAATGCTTTTAATCTTTTTTAAAGGGAAGTCAAGCTCTCTGAAAAACAGGATTTGCTGCAGCTTTTCCAGATCGTCATCTGAATACAGCCGATACCCGGCTTCGGTCGTCTCCGACGGAGCTAATAATCCGATTTCATCATAATGATGCAGTGTGCGCACACTGATGCCGACTAAGTCGGCCACTTCCTTTACTTTCATTTTCATTTATCTGACCTCCCTTCGATATTGACTATAAAGTATCCCGCAACGTGAGGGTCAATGCGAAATTTGAAATTTTTTTATACAAACAAAAAACCCGGCAAAATTGCTTTGCCAGGTCTTTTAAGAATTGTTCAGCAAGACTTCTTTAAGAAACGGATCATCCAGCCACTCGTTCAGCTGGCCCGCGGAGAATCCTTTTGATACATTGAGATCGATGAGCGTTCCGCCGGCATATCCGAAAGAAGCCGATCTGTCCGCAATGGTGTCCGGCCCTTTCGCCAGAACATTCTTCAGCTTCTTCAGCATGTTTTGAAAGCTCTTCTCCAAGTCGCTTTTCGGGTCTTTAGCAGATTCAATCACTCTGATGAGCCTCTCATTTCCGCCTTCAAGCTCTCCTTTTTCATCCAAACTGACATCAGCCAAAGACAGACCGGCAATCGTTTTCAAAAACTCATTCACATGCCATTTTTCATAAGCTTCTTTATCCAGCGGCGTTCCATTTTGTTCACCGATCAGTTCCGCATGGCTCAACAGACGGGCGCCAAACCGTTTATCACTGTTATTTAAAACGGCTTCGATCCGGGTTCTTTTTTGTTCATCTTCGATGCCTTCAACTGTAATCCGGTTATTTCCGTCTACATGCAATGTCAGATGTTCACTCTCGGAAAGAGAAATTCCGCTCTCGCGCAGCGTCTCATCGATCTGGCTGTTCAAACGCTGCCTGTCCACATAAAGATTATAGATCTCAAATTGAACACCGTTCATTTGTGATCGTAATGACGGTGCATTTTTTTGAGCCGCTTCAGCCTGTTTGCTGATGGAGAGGGTGTCTGTTTGGCTGCCGACCATTCTCTTGGAACCTGTAGTCTTAGCCGGCATCTCCGCGGCGGCAGGCTTCATCAGCTGCTCGGAATAAAGCGAAAGTTTTACCCTGTCTCTAATATTCATGGGAGCTCCTTTCATGCCAATTACATTCGATTACTTTTTATATCGGACGGAATTTGGATCTGTTTACCAGCCGTATGTTGAATCATATTGATAATTGATCTTCAGCTGCGGCGATCTCCATGTTGAACTGCTCCAAGCGAGCGAATAGTATCTCACATTCCATGTCGTTTTGACCGGAAGCGCAAGTTCAGGCTTTAGATCCGGAAACAGTGTGCCGCCGGAAACCGATGTGTGCCAAACGCCTTCTTCCTTGTTCAGAACTTCCCTGTAGGTGTGTCCGAGGCTCGGAGAAATGGTTCCCTCGGCGGAAACGCTTTTCACAGTCGCTCCTTCGGGAATGGCCGAGACATTGGCAAGATTGACGGCGGCAACCGGAGAAACGACTCCCTGTCCCGGGCTTGAGATGGATGATGGAGACAAATTCGCCGTATAAGCACCGCTCTTCATTCTGTCGATAAATTCAAGTCTGTAAAATCCCCAACCGTCATATGAACCGTCTTTAGACGTGACGACCGCAATGTACCGGCCTGTCTCCGGAACATCCAAGCGGATAATTTCATTTTGGTTTCCCGTTCTTTCAGAAGATCCTACTGCAGGATAGCCGTAAGAATCTTTAAATAAGTAAAGATCATAGTCTGTATTTGCCGGGATGTTCTTTAGGTGAATGGCAAGCTGTTCTCCCTTTGTCGCGTAAAATTTGTAATAATCTTTATCGCTTTCGCTGTGAATCGTCGCCGAAATCGTCTTGTATTTCCACAATCCTAAATCATAAGCCTCAGCGAAAGAATTGTTGGGTTCATACTCATCTTCGTAAACATTTGCCGAAGCCGAAAATGCTGGAATCGCCATCAAAAACACACTGAACACGAAAAGAAACAAACTTTTTTTCATTTGTCCTTGCCTCCCGTTTATTCATCACCATAAAGGAACTCCCTTCCTTATATCGGTAATTGAATTGGAAGTTTAATGAATATTTTATAAAATAATAGAATTTTTCCAAGTTTACTCATCCGACGGCTCTGCCACACTGCCCACAAAAAGGTTCATTCCGGATGTTTCATCAACAATCGCGAAATAAAACGGGTGGTCTGCAGTCATCGTCACTTCAGGGACGGGAGCTGATTCGATGATCTCAACCGCCGTTGCCGCGGATGCTTCGGTACCCGCTTCATCTACTTTGATAAATGTTTTATGTCTGACTTTATCAATTTGAGCGGCGCCTTCTCCGGCAAACATATTTGAAAAATCCGCGCTGCTAAACACGGTTTTCATTCCAAGCCGTTTAAGCGGTTCATTTAACATGTAGTCTGTTTGAAATGAGAAGCGCGGCAGCTTGAGCTCCACCTGTTTCATCGTCCAGCCCTTATGCAAGGCGCGCCATTGATCATACGTCATGCCAGCTAGAAGCTGTTCAAGATTTGCCGCTTTTTTCGGCAGAAAAACAGCCAATGACAGACCTTCGTCTTGAAAAGGAAGCTTGACGGCTTGAAAATGTTTGTTTTCCAGATAAGGAAAGCGGTTTGTCTGCGTCATCATGGGGTGTTTTTTTGCGGAGCCGTCCGCAGAATAAAATGGCTGTTCCGCTGTCATGTGAGGATCAAATGGATGCTTCCAGCTTTCTCTAAAATAGACGGCATTAATGATGTAGGCAATCGTATTCGACGAGACCTTGTCAACGATCTGATCAATGCGGTCTTTCGTTTTCTTTTTGACCCAGCCGTTGATTTCTTCTGCTGCCCGATTTGGATCATCATGAAGCTGATAGGCGTCGCCAAGGCCTTTGATCGCGTCTTGAAAGCTTTCTTTCAGCTCCCTTTTGGACCATATCGAATTGGCCGATGAAAATTCGCCGTGAGGCAGCGTTTCTAGCGAACGATTCACAGATTGTGACATCCTGTTGATCGATGTCATATCCGTCTGGTTGAGGTTTAAAGTGCCGAGCAGTTCCTTTCTGCTGTCTCCCGCGGCACCGTTTGCCGTCATCACAAGTGCCTGGTGAATACTGTAAGGCGAGAGGAAGATGTTTTTCCGGCTTCCTTCCTCTTTTATCATGTCTTGAAACAATGCGAGCGCAAACCGCTGTTCAGCTTCAGATAACGAGGCGTCCGTTTTTTGCGCGGATCTGACGGGCGGGGGATCGGCCTCCTTGTGCACTCCGCATCCGGCCAACAATAAAAGACCGGTCCATATCACCATCGCACTCCATTTCGATTTCAATTGTCAACACCTCCTACTGTTGTAGTGGGTTTAGCATTGGAAAACGTTACAAAAAACGGCAGCAAAAAAAGCTTATCCAATGCTGGATAAGCTTTCTGTTACTGCGCTCACTGTCCTTTAACAGCCAGTTCGCGCAAATCTTTTTTGACGATTTTGCCGAGCCTGTTTTTCGGAAGGCTGTCGGTAAAAACGATTTCAGGAATTTTATAGTCGGACAGGCGCTCTTTGCAATACGCGATAATGTCCTCCTTCTTAAGGCCGGAGCTTTCGTTTTTCACCACATACGCCCTCGGAACTTCCCCGTACATTTCATCCGGGACGCCGATGACGGCCGATTCGACGACTCCGGGCACTTGATCGATGATCTCCTCCACCTGGTCAGGATAAATGTTGTCGCCTCCGTAGACAATGACGTCTTTATACCGGCCGGTAATATATAAAAATCCGTCTTCATCAAGTTTGCCGGAGTCCCCCATATAAAACCAGCCGTCTTTCAGCACCTTTTGCGTGGCGGAAGGATTTTGGTAATACCCTTCAAAAACATACGGGCTTTTGACGACGACTTCTCCGACTTCGCCCCTTGGCAGCTCTTCATGTGTATCAGGGTCTTCGATTTTTATGCTGACTTGCGGAATCGGCTTGCCGGCTGAATTGACTTTATCCCAGCCCATGTCAGGCCGCCATACGCTGACCGTCCATGCTTCTGTGCTGCCATACCCCTGCACCATCAGGATTCCTATGTCATTGTACTCCTTAATCAGCCGCGCCGGCACCTTGGTGCCGCCGGAGACAAGCATTTTCACAGACGACAGGTCGAATGGATGTCTTTTCATTTCCTCCAGCATGTAAGTGTAGACGGAAGGAAACGCCATCATCATATGAATGTGTTTCTTCTCGATCTCCTGCAGGATTTCAAACGGTTCGGGGTCCCATAAGAAATGAAGCCCAATTCCTTCAAAAGCCGCCTGAAAAACATGGTTGAGCGAGCTCATATGATAAAGCGGATGGCTCGCTAAAAAGCGCATGCCTTTCAGCTGTTTCGATTTCACGTTCACCTCTGTCAAGTATGCGGCCAGACTGCCGTGGTTGACCATACAGCCTTTCGGATTTCCGGTCGTGCCCGAGGTGAACAGCATTAAAGCCAAATCATGCTCGGTCACCTGGTCGGCCTCCACCTCCAGCGGCCTGTTTTTAAATAGGCTCTCAAACTGTTCAGTCGTGTTCATTCCCGCACCCGCTTCAATCATCAGGCAGAACTGAAGCTGTTCGCGGAGCGGCGTTAGTATATCGGCAAATTCCAAGTCATAAAACATCACCTTCGGCCGGCAGTTGTTCAAGATTCCTTTTAATTCATACGATGTCAGCTGCCAGCTTAACGGCACGACTGTCGCCCCGATTTTAAGAGACGCCAGCAAAATGACGGGAAAATGATGATTATTTTTACATAAAACCGCGATGTGGTCTCCTTTTTGAACACCCTCCTCCAGCAGATAATGAGCCAGCTGGTTCACCCGTTGATGATACGCTTTGAACGTAAACGTTCGATCTCCTCCGGACAATGCTTCCAACCCATCTGACGTTTCCATATGATGATTGATTAATTGCTGAAGTGTACTCAAAATTTTCATCTCCAAATTTTCATTGTTTCTCACAAAACCTGGTGAGATTATGTGACGCACAAATTCATTCTAAAACAAAATATATCCATTGTAAAACTATTTCATAATAGAATTATTATCTTTATGAATTGATAACAAAAGAAATTAAATGACTCATGTTAAAATTCATAAAATCGTTTTTTGCGGAGCATTCGCTTATGATAAAATAGACCTATGTTTGTTTGACCAGCATAAAATTGCTGATCTACTACACGATGTCGGAAATGAGGAAACCTTCATGAATCACCATCGGATTGAAGCGAATCTATTGGATCATGCTTTCACGAAATATTTGCGGTCTTCAAAGAAATTGGACGAAGAAACGATTCCGAAAAATATCACGAGCGGCAAAGGGTTTATTTTGCGTATCATTTACAGACACGGAACATGTACGATAAAGGAGATTTTACAGGAGGTCGCCCTGTCTCCATCAGCAACGACAACAGCTCTGAACCATTTGGAGAAAGAGGGCTTTGTGATCAGATCGAGAAATAACGATGACCGGCGCACCGTCTGGATCGAACTGTCGCAAGAAGGCACGAGGATCGCCGCACAAATGGTGGAAAACCGCCAGGCCTTGATCGACAAGCTCTTCGGCAAATTGTCAGAGGAAGAAAAAAAGGTTTTTTTTGCTATGATTGAAAAAATTATGATGTGAAACGGGCCGTCGATCGAAATCGACAGCCCTTTTTTTATTGTCTGACCCCAAGCGCGTCCAGCGCCATCTTCAAGTGCTCTTCTTGTTTTGTCTGCAGGGCGAACATGCCGATTTCGATGCCGTAGGCGGCCTGCAATTCTGTAATATGCTCTTTCATCCGCGGCCAGACCCGGCCCCCTTCTTTTTCATAATAAGAGATGAGCCGGGCGGTTTCGGCTTCTCCTAAAATCGTCTCGTATAATAGAAAATCTTTTGCCGGGTCGGCGATTTTCGCTTCCGTCCAATCCAACAGCCCAGTTATGCTCTGATGCTGGTCAATTAAAATATGCGGGGGATGCAAGTCGCCGTGGATAAACGCAGTATGTTCAGGCCAATACGAGTCGTCGGACAGCCAATTTTGCCATCTTTCCCAGAGCTCGCCGCTAACCCCGAGCTCTCTTTTGATCTGTTCCATCTGCTCTGCTTTTGACCGCCTGACGCCATCCGGATTCATCACATGCATGCCCGCTTCTTCTGCGGCTTTATGATCAATGCTGTGCAATAGCGCGAGCGTTTTCGCCAATGACTTGACAAAGGTTTCAGCCGGAGGCTCATGATCCATGTTCCATACGTAATTCTTCACCTCCATGTCAATGACCGCGGCAGGAACCCCCGGAAGCTCCGGATATGCAATCAGTTCGGGAGTATGAATGCGCCAATCCGGCACAGCGGCGGGAAGATGGTTTTGCAGCAGCTTCAGCACTTTCCCTTCATACACTGCTCTTTCAATCACATCGTCGCGCCGCGGTTTTCTCAAGACCCATCTCTTGCCTGCTTCATCTTCGGCAAAGACGACTTGAAAATCCATGCCGGACTCGTTGATTTCCGCATGCTTTCGTTTCAGCCGAAGGCCGTGTTTTTCCGCAAGTTTTAATATTTGTTCAATTTGTTCATTTACAATTGTCATATACGATTTTCCCCTTTACTGAAGGTTTTTAATAAAAAAAAAGCACAGGTCGTCTGCCTGCGCTGGAAAGTAAACGGAAAAAGATATGACAAATAAACTGAAGGCAAGCTTCAGATAAGCTATTTTTAAAGGCAAAAAAAGAGGCGCTGGAATCCGCGCCTCTCCCTCTGTTATTGCATAAAGGGTCCCCTAAAAACAGGCAGACTGATCCCGATTACCCTGCACACAGGCAGAGACTTTGTTCACGATTTAGTTAGCGAGGACAAAGTTCAATCGGAATCTGATGTATGCCATTTGGGAAATCCCTCCGTTCTTTAAAGTTATCCTTATTTTAACAGGTGGCAGGGTGACCCGCAACGCAAAATTCAATTATTAAGAAAATCAACCTGATAGAGGAAACCCATATGTTCCTGCCTAACTAATAATTAACACCCGTTCGGCGCTTTAATTCTCTTAGCCAAGCCGTATCCCCGGTTCCATAGCTTTTCTTTTGCCCTGTATCCCGCAAAGATCCGTTGCTGTAGTCAATAGATAAGATAAAATCCGGAACAGAATCATATCCGGCTTCTGCAAGTCTGTTCAGCTCTGCTCCATAATGAGCGATTGCGAAATGAGCCGTTTTCTTTTGGACAGAGTCCTTCTCCAGCTCTTCTTTATACACATCTAACAAATCACGGCCGTCAGGTGTTACATATCGGCCATCAACCACTTCCAAGTCCTTCAGGTGATAGCCTGTCACCTCATATATCTCGCGAACCGTGTGATACTTTTGCTGCGCTTCTTTGGAATATTGGGCTGAATCGCTGCTCAAGCTTTTCATGATATGCAGAAATAACTGTTTGCTGTTTTCTCCTGATTGCAATATATGTTCAAGTTGATGGATGAGCTGCTCATCATCTGTTCCGCTCACTTTTACTTGATAATCAATCGGGGAAATTGTAAAGGTGAGCGCCGTATCCGCAGGAATGGCAATATGATATTGATCCAGCAGCGCTTGAAGCTGTTTGTTGACTTGGCTGCGCTGATATATTTTCTCATTCTCCGCCTCTACTTCCCCATTAAAATTCACATTTCGAAACGCGGCATCCTGCATATTATAGTTTTGCGCTTTTCCTTTGAACAGCCACTCAGTTTCATTGTCATATGCAGCTTGTCTTTCTGCTGCCGACAGGTCATTTCTGAAATAAGGGGAATTGGAATTTTTGTATTTATCCTTAATATAGCCTAAAGGATCAGGTTTCGTTTTGTTCATTGCATTGATTTTGCTGTATTTTTCATCTAAGATTTTTTTCCTGATATCACTTTCTGACTCATAGGGGTTTTGGGCATTGATCTTCGTTTCTTCCACAGTTTGATCATTTGCTGCTTCGTATGCCCGCCTGAAAGCTTCGGCATGATTCACAATACTGTCCTTTGAGTAGTTCAGCTTACTCAAACTTTCCTTCGATGGTCTTCCCGCTTGACTGCTGGCCTTCTTCGCAAAGGCAGTGATATCGGAAGAGACATTTTTTACAGTTGTATCAGCCGCATTCCTTTTCAACATATTCTGAATCATCAGCTGTGTACGGATGTATTGACTATTGAGACGCATTGGGTACCTCTCCTCAATTCTTTCTATAATCCCTATATCGGCTTGATTATGTTTATATTAACCTTATTAAACAGTAATTTACATAGCACCCTCATCAATTTGGATGAAAAATCAAAAGGCATCCGAAAAAACGGATGCCATTCCTTATTTCTAATCTTCCCTGTCACTTTTATTCCGTATCCGCTCAATCACCTCATGCAGTCCCTCAGGTTTATAAAATTCCACCGGAGAACTGCCCTTTTCAAAGGAAATCGTCTCGGCTTCTATCAGCGCGACATAGCGCCCGTTTACCTTGGCAAGGTGGATCGAATCTCCGAATTCAGCCAGCAGTCCTTTAATCTCGGTTGCTCCCAGCTTCATTTTCAGCTCTGCCTCAGGCATATGCTCAACGATCTGGGCGGAGGCTTCGATGACTTGATGGGTGTCGAGGCGTTCCTGAATCTCCCGCTTTTCGCTCGCTTCCCAGATTTCGAGATCATGTTCAAACTGCTGGAGTTCTTCGCTTTTGTCTTCAAATGCTTCGTACACATGCTCCTGCACCATGTTCATCACTTGGGACTTCATGATTTCCGGCATCGACTCGCCGTACTCGACGAATTTTAAGAAGTCTTCAAAGTAGCGGGCGTGCGAGGCCTGGTGGATTTTCACTTCGCTTTCCTCTGTCATGCCCTCTTCAGGCATGTGCGGATACTGGATCGATTTCATGTTTTTCGTCGTGATCGCCATTTCGACCTTGCGGATCAGCGATGATTCATCGGCGATCGAAGCGACCTTCGGTTCAAAGTCGCACTTCATGACAAAGACAAATGTATCATCGAAGTATTTGCGCGGTACGGCTGTCGCCACCAAAAAAACGCCTCCCCTGACGGCGCTTGTGTCGAGGTATGTGCGGACGAACTGTTCGCTCAGCTCATTGAATTCTTCCTTTGTCTCCGCCAGTTTTGTTTTGTGAAACAGATTGTAGTTCGGATTAGAATCAAGCTCATGCCCCGGTTCTGTGATGAAGCGGCCGATTTTCGTCGGCACCTGCTCTGATTTCGGATGGCGTTCGGCTTTCCGCTTCACGATTTTTTTCAATTCCCCGTCTAAGAAATCCTTCAGTTCGCTGGTTTCAAATTCCTCTGTATCCAGCGTCTGAAAATGTTTATATTGCTTGTTGGCCTGCTCATCCTTGCCGTCGACCTGAATGACGTAAAAAGAAATATAGCGAATTTCAAATTCCATGACATGTTCACCCGTTTTCCTTGTTGTTTCAGTTCTTCAAGTATAGGTAAATGCCTGGAATCCGTCAATTTGCACCTTCACTATATAATTGATCCATTATAATACATCTTCCCGGTCAATTTTTCGGATCGACCAAAACGCAATAACAATCCCGATTACAGCCAATGAAACAGGAATATAAATAATAGATGCAATTGAGAATCCAGGACTTTGCTGACCGATCAGCGCAATCAAAATGCAGGATGTCACAATAGTGGCAGGAACGGATTGTTTGCGCATCCCAAAGTATAATGGAATAAAACTCAACCCTGTCGAAGAAGCAGCGTAAATGAGCATACTGCCAATCTCATTTCCAATGGCTTGCAGCGTCAGTTTTTCCGGGCTGAATTGATAGATATCATTGAGCTGCGAGAAAATAAACGCAAGAATCAGTTCGGACACGATCATTGTCAAGAAGGTCAATCCGCCGGTGAGCAGCAGTTTTGCGGCGATCAGTTTTTTTCGGCTGACCGGATATGTAAACATGACCGTGATGGTTCTGTTTTTATACTCTCCGATGATCAGTTTGGCAATTAGCACGCCTGCAAAGACAATAAACACAGACCTTACAAAAGTTCCGAGAAGCAGCAGCGTGGATCCCGCGTCAGCCATCGCCATTTGGTCTTGAGTAAGATTTTTTTCCTCCGATCCGATCAGGCACAAAAAACCGAGTATACATAGATTTGCAATCACTGCACCTTTGTAATACCACCCTAGTTTCGTTTTTTTAAACTCCAATTTAATTAAATTCAGCATTGAACTTCAACTCCGTTAAAATACATCTATTTTTTCGATCCGCCTTACTGCCAAAAAGGAAAAAATCAGACCGACAGCGGCCAGAGATAAAGGAATATAAACAATTGAAGAAATGGAAAAGTCCGGGCTTGTGGAACTGATCAACATGCTGATCACGACAGACGAAATGATCGTTGCCGCAGCGGAGTGCTTCCGCATTCCGAAAAAGATGGGCACTAAACTCGTTCCTGCGGCGCCAAAAGCAAAAACGATCATTTTCAGAGCCTGCTGAGAAACCATAGAAGCTGTTAATTCGCCGGGGATGACCCCATAGATTGAATTCAGCAGAAAAAAAGCAGCGGCAACGCATGCATTTGATATCAATATCGTAATGAAAGTCAGCCCGGCTGCGATCAGCAGTTTAGCAGCCAGCAGTTTTTTTCGGTTGATCGGGTACGTAAACATCACAAGTATTGTCTTGTTTTTAAACTCTGAAATGATTAATTTTGAAATCAGCACGGCTCCGAAAATGATAAAAACCGCTCTGACGAAAGTGCCGATCACAAGAAATGTTTCATCAATCGTTTGGAACGTATCCTTGCCTTCTGTGAAGGTCACCATCCACAGAAAACCGAGGATGATGAAATTGGCAAAGACGGCTCCGCGTACATACCAGCCAAGCTTCATCTTTTTCATTTCGATTTTCAATAAATTCAGCAAGCATCTCCGCCTCCTTGTGCGCTGGCCGCATTGCCGTTGATTAAACTGAGGAAGTAGTCCTCAAGCGAAGTATGCTTTTTATTCATGGACTCAATTTCTATATCATTCAAAATCAGAGCTTTAGAAATGGCTGTTTGAGAAGCTTCGGCATCATAAATTCGGATCGTTTTATCATTTAGTATTTTAAAATTAGCAATCTGAAGCTCATGTTCAAGCACAAAGCAAGCCCGCAATTGATTCGGCGTCACGAGTTCAATGTACTCTGTGTTCCGGCCTCTTACGCTTTCCATCGATACTTCTTCAACAAGCCTGCCGTCCCGAATCACTCCGATTGTATCTGCAATCTGCTCTACTTCGTTCAGGATATGGCTTGAGATGAGCAATGTCATTCCATATTCTTTGCTCAATACTTGAAATAAGTTTCTGATTTCTTTAATCCCGATGGGATCAAGGCCATTAATCGGTTCATCTAAGATGAGCAAGTCGGGTTTGGTAAGAATGGCACGCGCGATTCCAAGACGCTGCTTCATACCAAGCGAGAATGTTTTGACAGGTTTGCTGTCGATATTTTTTAAATTCACCATGTCCAGCACTTCCTGAATCTTGGCTTTATTGTGATATCCCATATACTCACAGTGCAGATTTAAATTTTCATTGGCTGTCAGATTTTCATAAAAAATCGGGTATTCGATCATGCTGCCTATTTTGCCGAGAATCTCGTATGATTGATTTGTCAGCTTATGCCCGAGAATATTGATTTCCCCGCTTGTCGGTTTTACGAGGCTCGTCAGCATCTTCATGACGGTCGTTTTCCCGGCTCCGTTCGGGCCGAGAAAACCGTATATTTCTCCCTTTCGTATATGCATGCTTACATTTGACACAACTTCTTGACCTTTGAATGTCTTGGTAAGCCCGCTTGTTTGTACGATGTAAGTCAACTCTGTTTCCCCTTTCCTGTCTTTGCTATGTGTCTATTGTAGCGATGGACGCTGTCTTTTTTATTTCTTGTTTCTTAAGAAATTCTTACGTTTGCTAATAGGTCATTCGTTTTAGCGTGATGGAAAACGCTGTCCGTTCATACGGCTTGCTTTGGAGAGAGATGCCCCCTCCCATTTTCTCAATGAGCCTTTTTGTAATTGTTAAGCCGAGCCCGCTTCCCTGGAACGCTTTATTTCTCGATTCCTCAAGGGTGTACAGCCTTTCGAACACCCGCTGCTGATCATACTCGCCAATCCCTTTCCCACGGTCCCAAACCGTAATAACAATCTGCGTGTCATCATATGTAAGGGACAATCCGATCAGCTTTCCATCTGCACCATATTGAATCGCATTTGATAAAAGGTTTTGCAGAACCCGGTCAAGCGCTTCTTCATTTCCATGTGCATAAACCGGGGTATCCGGGATGTCGATGACAGCTTTAAAACCTTTTGCCTGAACGGCATCATAGTGTTGGAGAATGTTTTTTCTGCATATTTCGTTGATATGTATTTTCGTGAGCAGTATTTGCTTATCTTCTGATTCGAGTTTGGCCAAGTCGAAGAAAGAATTCATCAGCTGAATGATTTCTCCTGTTTTTTGATAAAGTTTTTCCAGCAGCCTTTCACGCTCTTCTTCCGCCATATCCGAGTCATTTTGAATCGCCTCGATATATCCGAGCACAACAGTCAGCGGGGTTTTCAGATCATGGGACATATTGGTCAGCATTCGTTTCATTGACTGCTCCGTTTTTGCAAAGCGGGCTGTTATGCGTTGACGCTCCTCAACAAACAGGTTCATTTGCACGAGCAGATCCCGCAGTACTTTATCATCCGTTCCTAATAAAATTTGATCAGCCGCCTGCTCATTTAGCATCATACTGAGCTTTTCCGTGATGTACTTCAAGTTTTGGTCCCGCTGTTTTTTCATTTTATATTGGACGATATTGAGAGACGCCAAAATCATCAGCATGCCAATCCATAACATTGTCATGCTAAAACTCTCCTAATTTATAACCGATGCCCCAAAGTGTTTTAATATATTGCGGAGAGGAAGGATCATCCTCTATCTTTTCCCTCAAGCGCCTCATATGGACGTTAATAATATTTTGATCGCCAAAATAATCCTCATTCCAAACCGAACGATAGATTTGTTCTTTTGTGAATACTTTTTTAGGGTTTGTCACAAACAAGGTCAGCATTTTCCATTCCGTTGATGTCAGCTGAAGCGGTTCACCATTTTTTTGTACGGATACATTTTCTATATCAATCGTAAGCTCGTGAATACGTAGTTTTTGATTTGCCGGCTCACTGGCGGAATACTGCGTTGCGCGCCGAATGGCGGCTTTTATTCTTGCAGTCAGTTCGATCATCGAAAACGGCTTGGCAATATAATCATCCGCACCAAAACCCAGCCCCAGCGCTTTATCGACATCCCCGTCTTTTGCAGAAATCATTAAAACCGGGACCTTGCTCTGTTCACGGATCAATTTCAGAAAATCCATCCCGTTCAGTTTAGGAAGCATGATGTCGAGCAGAATCACATCATAATTGCCCTGCTGAAACAAGCGAACGCCCTCTTCTCCGTCAAAAGCAAGCACGACCTCAAACCCTTCTTTTGTTAAATAATGATCGACCATTTCACTGATCGAATGATCATCTTCAATAAGCAATATGCGCTGCATCTTGTTCACCTATCCTTTTCAACATAAAAACACACGTGCAATTACACTCATTGTAATTGAAAAACGTGTGTTTTTTACAAAAATTATTTATATTTCTAGTTGAATCCTCTTGTAGCTTCCGGATCTATTGACGGATACCAATCTACTTTCCCACTAACACGGATCAAGTCACAGGCGCGGGGTTGTACAAACACAAGTCATTGGAACAAAAAAATGACCTCTGATGTCAGGGGTCATCTTTTATTGATCAAGGGGCTTATTCTTTTTATAGTAAAGTGTTACGTTTTGCTTCCGCAAAGTTTCAATCATGTCATGATAACTGTTTGCAAACTGCTCGTTGTCTGATTTCATCCGGGTGATGACGGTTTTGCGGTTTTCACTTTTGTGATCTAATTCTTCTTTAATTTTCGTGATCATCATACCTTTTTGCCCTTCGATTTCGCTTTTTAGCACTTTATCAAATTCTTTCAGTTCTTTTAAAACGCTTTTCAGCGGCGCGTTCAGCCGGGCCGCTTTATCCTTTGCTGAAATACTGCTTAAAAACATATATGTCGCTGAAACTGTTTCAGTTTCCTCCAATAACGGTTTTACCATCTTAATCCCCCTCCCCTATGCCTTAAAATCAAACAGCGCCGAAATTTGCTCATCTTCATCGAACAATTTTTCAATGCTGGCGCGAATGCTTTTTACAAATTTCTTTTTGCTGGAGGTTTGTTTTTTTAATTCGCTGACGACGCCGTCGCACTGAGGAAGCGGGGCCGTGTGGTACGAGTCGTGGACGACGATTTTATTCAGCTTTCCGTTTGATCCGGCGAAGCCTGAGGCGAGCTTGAACTGAATGTCGAATTGGTAGCGGGAAGGATTGGCTTCCATGTCATGAATGGCTTTTGTCAACTCAGATTTTTTAATTGCGAAATGATCGTGGATTTCATGGTGGAAAACACGTTGGTAGCGTTCAATTTCAGCCTCAATCTTTGAAATGGCAGCCATCCCCGCCTGGTAAATCCTGATGGCAGATGACAGATTGACCTTTATCTCTTTTCCGTCCTTGCCTTTCTTAGAAAAATAGATGTCTCCTCCTTTGTAGCTGATGCCTTTCTTTTTGGATAGGGCGTTTAGAAGCGGGGTGATGCTGTGGCCTTCGCCAATAAGATTGAGAAGGTCTTTTGTGTCTTGATCCAGTTTGCCTAAGGCTTCTTCCAATGCTTTATAAGTTGAATAAAATTCGATTAAATTTTTCATTAGTGATTGAGAGAGTTGTCTATTATTTAGAGTAAATATGACAGTCTTCCAGTCGACAAGAAATTTGATCTTTTCATATAAAACGTCAAGCCTTCCTGTCAGTCGCTCTACTTCGGCAACGTCTTTTTGAATGGTCTTTTTTTTCGCTTCATCAATATAACCGTTTGCTTCAAGCTGATTGAGAACAGGGCCGCTGTAGGCCTTGACTTTCGCAAAAAATGCTTTAAACTCTGGCAGCTTTTTATCAAGTGCACCCACCATATTCAAGAGGCGGGCCGGATGTTTCAAGCAATATGCTATTTGCTGAGCTGTACCCTCTTCATTCATTATTCCGTTTAAAAAATCCATATCTACGCCGATTGCTTCCATAGCAAAACCCTGAATGCCGCCCTTTCGATAATCAGCAGCATATTTTTGAAAGTACCCTTTCAGTTTGCTCACATCTTCATCAGGAATATGATCAATGACACTTCGGAATCCTTTTATATCCGGGTGTGTGTTCGTCATCTTCACATCGCCGAACGTAATAAAATCAGCCTTCCCGCTGACACCGTAGAGCGGATCGTTACTGGAAATGCGCTGGGTGATGTTGGCTGTGACGCCTTTGTCGTTGTAGTATTTGATGATGGCTTTTTTGAGTCTGTCTTTTGGGATTGTTGATAAATCGTTTACTTGATACTTCTTTCTTAGTTCCCTTGCCATTTTCTTATCAATCAACAATAAGTGATCTACACTTATTTGGGCCCCATTTACACCATAAACCTCATCAAATTCACCATTAACTAACTGCACTAAAACTTGGTTATTGTTTGCGAGAGAATGGCCCATAGCATAAGTTTTTAACTCTTTAGAGTTACCGACCTTTCTCTTGGAGGCCCTTGAAAATTCCCTTGTAGCCTTATATTGTCTGTTATCCATTCCCAAAAACAATCCAAAGAAATTATATTTCCAATCTTCATTATCGGCGCTGCCCTCGGAAATAATGTGGAGCTGATCGATATGTTTTGTCTTATCCTTTATATGAATAGCTGTTCCATCATAGCCTGATTGACTGATTGTTTTATCCTTACTATGTTCTAGAATTTCTTTTGACGTAAAAATCTCTATATTTTCTTTAAGTTCATGATTTGTTTCCTCTTTATAAATTCTGCGAACATCTGCCTCGAAATTATCTTTAGCTTTTTTCACTTCATTTGGATTATTTGAAGCAAACCTATTTTTATAGCTGTATTCCAGGTTTATTATACGAAGTTTCACATTTTCATTTTCAAATATATTTTTAGTTGCCATCCTATTTCTCCTTACCAGTTAAAAATACGATGGATTTGACTAACTTCTTAGCTTTCTTTTCAGCAGAATCAACATCAAGTGAACAAGGTTTAGAACTTTTTAGACAAGTAAAGTCAAATGTAAATTGTATGCCAACATAATTCTGTTTATTTATATAACCAATATAGGAATGAGTCTCATTATTTTTTTGATTTGTATCGTCGTGAACAGTTTTCATATACGCAAAATAAATATCCTTATCTTTTTCCTGGAACTTTTCAAATTGTCCTTTATATCCATTTTCCTCCCTCACTTGTTCTAACATTTCATTTGGATTATTGATGAAAGATTGATTTAGGTAATATTCTACAGAAGCATTAAGAGAAACATTCGTTTTTTCATCGTAGCTATAAAAAGAGATTATCTCTTCATCTTTTCCGAGAGAGGATAAATTGTCATCATATTTCCCATCCTCCGGAAACAACATCGTAAACCCTTTCAGTTTAGACTCAAGCAAATAATAGCCCGGCTCGACTTCCTTTGTTGATGCCATGTATTCTCTTGTTTTCTCATCCTGGAACGCCGGAACCTGCGGGAGGTCTTTCGGGTCCATATCTTTCGGCTTGACCGCTTCTTCTTGATTGCCGTTCTTGCCGTTTTGGCTGTCGTTCATACTGCATCCTCCTGTAAAGATTAGTATTATAGAAAAACACAATATCATCATCTTTTTCATTTTATTAAACCTCCAAGGGCTTTTAAGTTAAGCTGCAAGCACTTCATTTTAATGCGAATGACATGCTTGAAAATGATACTTTTTTATGTTACAACATGGAATAAATTAGATAAATAGGAAATAAGAATCACCACCCTGCAAATCGTATGCCGGCCCTCTGAAAAAACAGGCAGTATGGTTGATGCGCCAAGATTCCGAAAGGTACTGCGGTTTAGTTTACCAAAGAGGAAATATGAAAAAAGAACCACTTTATACTTCTTGTTAAAAACGAGTTCACAATTAAAAAAGCACCTTATCAAGGTGCTTTTCGATCAAGTCACAGGCGCGGGGTTGAACAAACACAAGTCATTGGAGAGCCCCCAATGTTCCGCCCATGTTTTCCTTCCGCTTGCGACGTTAAGGATCGTCCTGAAAATTTCCCAGCCGACTTCTTCTATTGAAGCTTCACCTGTTGCGATCCGTCCAGCGTTAACGTCGATTAAATCGCGCCAATCTTCTGATAATGACTGCCGGGTTGCCACTTTCATAACCGGAGCCATTTCAAGGCCGTACGGCGTTCCTCTTCCGGTTGTAAATACTTGCAAATGCATGCCCGAAGCCAGTTGCAGGGTGCCGCATACAAAATCGCTTGCAGGTGTCGCTGCAAAAGTGAGTCCCTTCTGTACAGCCATTTCACCTGGCGCGAGTACGGCATTGATCGGGCTGCTTCCCGATTTCGCGATCGAGCCGAGCGATTTCTCAACCACGTTTGCCAGCCCGCCCCTTTTGTTCCCTGGCGACGGATTGGCGCTTCGGTCTGATTCGCCTCTTTCCAGATAGCGGTCATACCAAGCCATTTCCCGAATCAGGGCGCGGCCGACTTCTTCATTGACAGCGCGCGGTGTTAAGAGATGAACGGCATCGCGGACTTCGGTGACTTCCGAAAATAAAACCGTGGCCCCTGCCCGGACGAGTAAGTCGGCCGCATATCCCGCCGCGGGGTTTGCGGTCACTCCTGAGAAAGCGTCGCTGCCACCGCACTGAAGGCCAATCACCAGGTCTGAAGCGGGACATGTTGTCCGCTTCCGTTCATTCAGCCTTTTTAAGCGCTCTTCGGCCATTTCCATAATCGATTGTATCATTTGCTCAAACCCTCGCCGTTCCTGCAATGAAAGAATGTTTTCAGCGTCTCCTTCCGGCTCTATCCTCGTCGGAAGGAGCTTCTCGCAGCCGAGTCCGATCACCATCGCTTCCCCGCCGAAATTAGGGTGTCTGGCGATATTTTGAATCGTTCGGATCGGGATTTTGGCTTCCGGCGCATTAATCGCCACACCGCAGCCGTACTGATGATTTAATGCAGCGACACCGTCAACGTTCGGATATTTTGGAAGCAGTTCCTCTTTAATTCGTTTAACTGCGTAATCGAGAACGCCTGCGACGCATTGCACGCTTGTCATAATGCCAAGCACGTTTCTCGTGCCGACGCTCCCGTCTTCATTCCGGTATCCTTCAAATGTGTACCCTTCAAGAGGGGGAGCGGGTTTTGGAACTTTGTTGGCGATGGGCAGTTCATCGAGCGGCGGAGCTTCCGGAAGCATGATATGCGACTCGGAAATCCCCCCGCCTTTTTCGATTGGTTTGACGGCATAGCCGATAACCTCACCGTAGCGAATAACGGCTCCGCCCTGTGTAATGTTCGTTAAAGCCACTTTATGACCTTGAGGTATCCGCTCCTGCAGTTTAAGCCCGCAAGGAAACACCGTCCCTTTCGGCAGTCCGCCGGCATTGACGATGATTGCGGTATTGTCTTTTTCGTTCACCTTAATGTACAGCGGGGTTTCAGTTTGATTGACAAGCATAAGTATTGATCAACTCCCCTTTTCGATCAGCGCCTTTCCACAGCCCTTCTCCCGCTGCGGCACATGTTAGAAAGCGCTGTCAAACAACTTAATGATTGTTTTTTTCATCACGAAGACCATTCAGTATTTTGTCACGTACAAATTTTAAGTGCTCATACATATGGTGATAGGCTTGATATGGGTCCCTTTGTTGAAGGGCTTTCAAAATATTCGTATGATATTCGACAGTCCGGTCCCTTTCCCTGTATGGAATCTGGCTGTCGATTTTGGCGTGTGTGATCAAGAGTGATTGAATCATGCCCTCAAGCACCGGGTTGTTCGCGCTCAAAGCGATAATCCGGTGAAATTCTTTATCTGCTTCTCCATAATGATTATCCGTGCTGTTTGCAATGATATCGATCGTTTCCTGCAGCCTTTCGAGCTGACTGTCATTGATCTTTTCTGCGGCGATCGTGACAAGCCCGAGTTCCAGCGCCATCCTCGCTTCAATAATGGCCGGCAAATTATCAACCGCCAAAGCCAGCATGACAGAAAACGGCTGGATGCCGATTTTATCATTAAAATACGTGCCGTCCCGGGTTTTTCTTTTAATAATTCCGAGCGTTTCGAGTGATATTAAAGCTTCGCGGAGAACGGGTCTGCTCACATTCAGCTTTTCCATGAGCTCGATCTCCGTCGGCAGTTTGTCCCCCGGTTTCAATTGGCCGCTTGATAATAAATGGACGATTCGTTCTACAACCTGTTTCGCCAATGTCTTGCGATTGACTGATTCGACCTGCAATGTTTCCATATCTTCTTCCACGACTGTGGGCCCCCTTTCAGTTGTTCATATTGTAAGACAAAATATCGCGTATGACAATGTCGGCTAGGGGCCTCTCAAACCGCTGTTTCCGCAATTAACGAACAAGACAAGGACGTTTAGGGTCGAAACGCCAATTTTCAATCAAAAACTGCATGGCAACGGCATCATTTCGCTCGCCTGCTTTCATTTTCTCATACCGTTCATTTGCTTTTTCCACCTGTTCCATGTCGATTTCAATGCCGAGCCCCGGCTGATCAGGAACTTGGACATACCCGTCAGCAATTGAAAAAGGCTGTTTTGTCAGACGCTGTCCATCCTGCCAAATCCAATGCGTATCAATCGCCGTGATGTCGCCGGGAGCTGCTGCGGCAACGTGGGTGAACATGGCCAATGAGACGTCAAAATGGTTATTGGAGTGAGAACCCCACGTCAGCCCCCATTCATGGCACATTTGGGCAACGCGGACAGATCCCTGCATCGTCCAGAAATGCGGATCTGCCAGCGGTATATCAACAGCGTGCAGTTGTATCGCGTGTCCCATTTGCCGCCAGTCTGTCGCAATCATATTCGTCGCTGTCGGAATGCTTGTCGCACGGCGGAATTCGGCCATGATTTCCCGACCCGAGTATCCGGCTTCCGCTCCGCAAGGGTCTTCCGCGTAGGCGAGCACATCCCGTTTTCCCTTACAAAGCGCAATCGCTTCTTCCAATGACCACGCGCCATTCGGGTCAAGGGTGATTCTCGCCTCGGGAAACCGTTTTGCCAAAGCGGATGCCGCCTCGATTTCTTCTTCTCCCGAAAGGACGCCGCCTTTTAATTTAAAATCATGAAAACCGTATCGTTCTTGAGCTGCTTCAGCAAGACGGACGATCGCCCCGGGTGTCAACGCTTCTTCGCGGCGGAGGCGGAACCAATCGTCACTTGCCTCTTGCTCACTAATATAGGGAAGCGTTGTGCGCTTTCGGTCGCCGATGTAAAACAAATAGCCGAGCATCTTCACTTTTTCCCGCTGCTGGCCTTCCCCCAAGAGCGACGCTACAGGGACGCCGAGAAATTTCCCGAGCAAATCGAGCAAAGCCGCTTCCAATGCGGTCACTGCGTGTATTGTCGTCCGCTGGTCAAAGGTCTGCACCCCGCGTCCTCCGGCATCCCGGTCTTTAAAACGACGCCTGACAGACTGCAAAATCGATTGAACAGCGCCGAGCGGCTGACCGATGACAAGCGGCTTCGCCTGCTCCAGCGTCTGGCGGATCCGTTCGCCGCCCGGAACTTCGCCGACACCGAGAGCGCCTGATGAATCTTTTAAAATCACGATATTCCGTGTGAAAAAGGGGCCGTGAGCTCCGCTTAAATTCAAAAGCATGCTGTCGCGCCCTGCCACGGGTATGACCTGCATATCAGCAATTGACGGTGTTTGCGATGCTTTCTCCTCTTTTACATGCTGGTGGATGTTTGTATTCATATCGATTTAGCCTCCCTCTTGTTAAAGCGCTTACATTTCATGTGGATAAAGTGGTGTCCGCAGGGTCTTCCTCTTTCTGCAGTTCGATGCGCTTGATCGGCCCGACGAGAAACAGATAACTTAATACCGCGGCAATCGCGTTGGCACCGACAAACACAAGCGCTCCGTTAAATGAGCCTGTCGCATTCACGATATATCCGATGATAATCGGTGTCGTGATGGACGCAATATTTCCGAAGGTGTTGAAGATGCCGCCGCTCAAGCCGGCACACTCCTTTGGCGAGGTATCTGACACAACCGCCCAGCCCAGCGCGCCAAATCCTTTTCCGAAAAAGGCAAGCGACATGATGGAAACGACCAGCCAAGATGAATCTGCATAGTTGCATACGATCATTGAGCAGGACATCAGCATGCCGAGGATGATCGGTGTTTTTCTGGCAACCGTTATCGAGCAGCCCTTTTTCAAAAGGAAGTCTGACACGAACCCGCCCAGCAATCCTCCTAAAAATCCGCAGATTGCAGGAAGCGATGCGACAAAACCCGCTTCAAGGATCGACATGCCGCGTGCCTGAACGAGATAGACCGGAAACCAGGTCAGAAAGAAATAGGTCAACGTTGTGATGCAGTATTGGGCGATATACACCCCGAGCAGCATCCTGCTTCTTAAAAGCTGCTTAATGTAAGGCCATTGGGACTCCTTTTCCTTCTTTTCCGCGTTCTTTCCCTCATCCATCGAGACAAGCGCGCCGCCTTCTTCGATGTACGCCAGTTCGGCGGCATTGATTCTCGGGTGTTTTTTGGGTTCGTAAATCGTTTTCAGCCAAATAAACGACATCGCAATCCCCAGAGCACCCATAATGACAAAAACCGTATGCCAGCTGAATGAGTGGGCGAGCCACCCCATCAGCGGTGAAAAAATGACAAGTGCAAAGTACTGCGCCGAGTTGAAGATCGCCGATGCTGTTCCGCGTTCAGAGCTTGGAAACCAGGAAGCCACCACCCGGCCGTTGCCCGGGAAGGACGGCGCTTCTGACAGACCGACGAGAAACCGGAGCGCAAATAAAAGGATAACGGCCGTTCCCGCGGCGAAAAAGCCAAGCGTTCCCTGCAAAAGGGTAAACAATGACCAAAAGAAGATGCTGGCGGCGATGATGATTTTCGACCCAAAGCGGTCGAGCAGCCAGCCTCCGGGAATTTGGCCGACAACATACGCCCAGCCAAATGCGGAAAAGACATACCCCATCGCCACCGAACTCAGCCCAAGCTCATGCTGCACAGAATCGCCGACAATCGAGAGTGTCGCACGGTCGGCATAATTAATGGATGTGACGAGAAACAGCATAGACACGACAAACCAGCGGACAGAACTTCTTTTCCCCGCGGTATGGGGGGAGGCTGCACGATTTTTTTTCATAGCATCTTCTCCTTTATTCATTTGTACCGAAACGATTGATTTACGGTTTGAAAAATACGGTTTTCACAGCTGTAAAAAATTCTTTTGCTGCCTCCCCCTGTTCCCGTGAATGTGAGCTCGATTGTTTAACGCCGCCGAATGGCGCCTGCAGTTCGACACCGGCGCTTTCGGCGTTGACGCGAATGAGCCCCGCTTCAATTTCATCTATGAATGACAGCATCCAGCCGATGTTTTGCGTAAAAATGGAGGCGCTCAGGCCAAATTTGACGTCATTGGCCGTCTCCAAAGCTTCCTCAAGTGTATCCGCCTTGATTAATGCGATGACCGGGCCGAAAATTTCTTCTTGGGCAATCGTCATGCCGGAAGTGACATTGTCAAAAATGGCTGGCCTGATATAATAGCCGTTTTCGTATTTTCCATCTGCCAGCCTATCGCCGCCGAAAATGAGGTCCGCTCCTTCTTGCTTTCCTTTTTCAATATAGGACAGGCAGTTGTCAAGCTGCTGTTTGTTCGCAATCGGTCCCATCCAGACATCTTCTTTTAAGCTGTCGCCGATTGTAATTTCTTTTGTTTGTTGAAGCAGCTTTTCTTTAAACCGGTTATAAACACCGTTTAAGACGATGACGCGGCTTGTCGCCGTACACTTTTGACCCGTCGACCGAAACGCTCCGCTGATGACCGCTTCAACCGCACTATCAAGGTCGGCGTCATCTGCTATGATCACCGGGTTTTTGCCGCCCATCTCAAGCTGATACTTCGCCCCTCTTTCAAACGCCGTCCGGCCGATAATTTTTCCGGTTTGGTTCGACCCTGTAAATGTAATTCCGTTCACATCCGGGTGTTCGGCAAGCCTTTGGCCGGCCGATGATCCTGGCCCTGTCACCGCATTGACCACGCCTGACGGAATCCCTGCTTCTTCAAAGCACGAGATAATTTTAAGGCAGGTGACTGCGGTTTCTGTAGCCGGCTTGATGACGACCGTGTTTCCATAGATGAGGGCAGGCGCCATTTTCCAAATTGGGATGGCAATGGGAAAATTCCAAGGCGAGATGACGCCGACGACACCGAGCGGCACCCTGTCGGTGTACATGAAAGCGGATGTGTCGGTGGAGGGAATCACATCGCCCGTTTTCCGCATTCCCTCTCCGGCATAGTATCTGAGAATCGCGATTCCCCGCGCTGTTTCTCCTTTTGCTTCAGGCAGTGTTTTCCCCATTTCACGCGTCGCACACTCGGCAATTTCATTGAGGCGCTGTTCCATGATATCAGCGGCCTTGTAAAGAAATTGACCGCGCTCCGCTCCCGACAGCTTTCTCCAAGCCTTTTTGGCCTGCTTGGCCGCTTCAACCGCCCGGTCTACATCCGCAATCGAAGATTTTTGCACAAGCCCGACGATATCCCGTGTATCTGCCGGGTTCAAGCTCTGTTCCATCCCGCCCGATTCAGCCTTCACCCAGCGGCCGTTGATAAAGTTAAAATACGTTTTATTTTCAGCTGCAACAGACATCTTCAAATTCCTCCTTTTGTTTATAGGGCAGCGGTCGTTTTCGGATAACGCCCCATCGCGTTTTTCAGAATGTTTTCGAGCTGCCGGCAATGTTCTTTTTCCACCGGAACGATCGGCGGTCTCGCCGTGTTTTTCACATGAAGGCCCATGATTTCCATACCGGCTTTGATCAAAGACACGGCATAGCCCTTCCGAAGTTTGCGGATCTCGTTAATCGGCATGATGACATGCTCATAAATCTCTTTGACAAGCTGGTCGTTGCCGTTTAATAATGCCTCATAAAACATCCTTGAAATATGAGGAATATAATTGGATATCGCCGAAGAATAAGACGTGAAGCCAATCGGAGCATAGGCCGGCATCGTGACTTCAGCCATCGGCATTCCGTTGAGCCAGCCCAGCCTGTCTCCTATCGTATACGACAAACTGATATTCAACGCCATATCCCCTATGCCGTCTTTGAGCCCGACAAGCTGCTCGAGATCGGTCAGCCGCTGAATCTGTTCAAGTGTCAAAACCGCATTGTCTCGCTGATAAATGATGGCGTTTAAATCCGTGCTTTCAATGATTGTTTTCGTATACTGATAGAGGCCTTCCTGCTCTCCGTGTATCAAGTATGGCGGGAGAATCAGATAGCCGTCAGCCCCTTTTTCCTCGGAAATCCGCGCCCATTCCAAAGCGGTGCTCAAGTTGCCGCCCACTCCTGTGTAAACAGGCACCTTCCCGCCCGCCGCCGAGACGGCAATTTCGACCATTTGCTCATATTCCTTTGCGCTGAGAGACTGAAATTCTCCTGAGCCGCAAGCGATAAAAACCGCCTCAAGCCCTTCATCCAATAAAAAGCGGATGTTTTCGTAAAGTGCTTCTTCCTCCAGTTTTCCTTCCTTGTTGAAGGGTGCCACCGGGAAACCTAATATGCCTTCCGGCGCCTTCCGTAATTGACTCATCTCCGTCATCCCCCTGTCGTTCATTTCCTGAGAAAGCGTTATCATTCAGTTGAAATGCGATGTTTCTGTTTTAGAAAACCCCTCCATTCATCTTTTTGTTTAATTGTAAGACAAATAAACAAATTGTCAATATCATTATTTTCTGATTTTTTTATATCAAGCAAAAAAAAAGAGACTGAAGACACGGTCCGTCTTCAGCCTTGGGCCTCAGCCCCTGGTTGCACAGCGGTTTTTTTTCGGTAAATCAATGCCGATAAAGAGATGCTTAATTCGTATAATACAAGCAGCGGGACGATCACCAACACATCCGAGATAAAATCGGGCGGTGTGATCACAACTGATACGACGATCAGCGCAAAATAAGAAATTTTTCTCATTTTACTGAGCTTGGCCGGATTTAAAATCCCGAGGCTCGTTAAAAACATCACGATGAGGGGCATTTCAAACAAAAACCCGAATGGCAGTGTCAGGTTCATCATAAAGCGAAAATAATGCTCCGCCGTAAACATCGTTTGAAAATGGCCGGCGGATAATCCGATTAAAAACTGAAGAACGAGCGGAAAGAGCACAACATAACCGAATACAATCCCTAAAATAAAAAAAGTGAACAGCCCCGGAATATAAAATAATGCCGTCCTCCGTTCGCGGTCGGTCAGCGCAGGCGCCACAAACCGCCATGTCTGAAAAGCGGCCACCGGTATGGTGGCTGCGACCGCCAGCACCCCCGCAATCATCATATATACCCAAAGAATATCCCCCGGCCCCAGTACAGCAAGCTTTTCATCAAGGTCTCTGATCAGCCAGTCATAGATGTCCTGAACAAACAAAAAGCCGGTGATGAGAAACAGAATAAACGTCAGAAGCGTTTTAATGATTCGCTGGCGCAGCTCTTCAAGATGGGCAATCAAATGTGTTTCCCTTTTTTTCACCTTCGACTTCCTCCCCTTCACATGCTAAACAGAAAAAAAGAACAGACGGGTTCACCCGCCCGCTCTATTGATCATCTATTTTGCCGATGGATCGCTTTGCTTTTTCACATTAGTCTCTTGTCCGATCTCATTGTCATCGGCAGATACTAATGACTTTGTCGCGCTTTTGAATTCGGTCAGCGTTTTTCCAAAAGCCCGGCCGATTTCCGGAAGCTTTGAAGGCCCGAAAATGATCAGCGCAATTACCAGAACCAGGATGAGACCCGGAATACCGATATTTGAAAGCATTTTGCTGTCATCCTTTCATTGATTACTGGGTTACTTTTTTCTCCTTTTGCTTCACTTGCTTCTGATGGGCTCTTGTATGTGCGAGGAAACGGTCTTCTTCGACTTCGTTTGACTTCTTCACGCCTCCAGGCACAATGTTGGAAGCGGTCCGTTTCAGCCCTGTGTAGTCTTTATGATAAACATAGGAAGCTCTTGTCGAAATCGCGGCACCCGGTTCTGTCACATATGGGACCACGCGGTAATCTGTCCGCCATTCTTCCGGTGTGACCGTACAGCGCACATAGCCGCGGTAATCATTGAAAAACTTGATATGAGGATTGTTCGATAAAATCTTATCCGTATCCGCTCTTTTATCAGCGCCGTTTCCTCCAGATGTAATCGACGTCCCGACGAATTCCACACCGAAGATGTCCGATTTTGGATTGTCAAAGTCAACGAGCAGGTTATTTGCCCAGCTGGCATGCACATCACCGGTGAGGACGACGATGTTGTTCAGTTTTTGAGATTTGATGAAGTCGATCACCCGCTTGCGCTGAGCGGGGTATCCATCCCACGAATCCATGCTGTAAATCGGCGCCGCGCTTGTTCCAAAGTTCCATTGCGCAAAGAAAATCTGCTGTGCAATGATGTTCCATTGCGCCCCAGAACGACTCAGGTTGTCAAACAGCCAAGCCTCCTGTTCGGCTCCAAGCAGTGTCCGCTTCGGATCATTCGATTCATCAGAAGGAGGCTTATTGCCATCTCCATTGGCTTGGTCATCGCGATACTGACGGGTATCAAGCACGCTAATGTCCGCCAGATTTCCGTAGGAAAAATTCCGGTACAATTGCATATCAGGACCGTTCGGCAGGGATTTGCGGCGGAGCGGCATATGCTCGTAATAAGCTTGGTATGCGGCGGCGCGCCGTTTAATAAACGCTTCTACTGACTGGCCTTTTTCAGGGATGACATTCGCGTAGTTGTTCTCCACTTCATGGTCGTCCCATGTGACAACCCACGGGAAGGCGGCATGCGCGGCTTTCAAGTTTGCATCTGAACGGTATTGGGCATGGCGGTTTCGGTAATCAAGCAGCGACATGATTTCAGGACCGCTGTGTGTCCTGACATTGCCTGTTTTTGAAACATATTCATTCGGACCGTACTCATAAATATAGTCGCCGAGATGAAACACAAGATCGAGCTTTTCCTTCGCCATATGCTGATAGGCGGTATAATAGCCGTGTTCGTACTGCTGGCATGAAGCAAAAGCGAATGTGAATGTAGCAACATCTGCCCCTGCCGCCGGAAGCGTTTTTGTCTTGCCGACGGGGCTCAGCTGGCTGCCGCATTTAAAGCGGTAATAGTACACATGATTCGGTTTCAGTCCGGATACCTCAGCATGTACCGAATGTGCAAGGTGCGGTGTCGCTTTTTCGGTTCCCCGTTTGACGATACGGCGGAAGCGTTCGTCTTCCGCGATCTCCCATTTCACGGATACAGCTTCATTCGGCATCCCGCCCCCGTTTAGCGGATCGGGCGCCAGCCTTGTCCACAACACGACGCTGTCAGAAAGCGGATCTCCCGATGCTACGCCAAGTGTAAACGGATATTCGGAGAATGTCGGTGCTGCATTGACTTCGATTGCCCCCATCGATTGCGCAATTGCAAGTCCGAGCGAAAGCCCGGCTATTTTGCCGGCCCCTTGAATAAAACGGCGGCGGTCAAACGTATTGTCCTTGAGGCTTTCCTCGCTCAGCTTTTTCATCCATTCCTCCAGCGGTCCTTCATGTGTCATTCGTATTACCCCTCTCTATACAAATGATTGATCGGGTTCTATTATAGGCAGAGTTTATTAATGAACTGTAAAGTATTGTAAACAGGAGGAGAGACGCGGTTGATGGTCCATCAAGTCGCACCGCCAATAGATGTGTCGAATTTTGTCACAATCCAATCCATTCGCCTATGATTTCGACAAAAACCCGGTCCTTTCCCGCAGACCGATTTTCCCGTTTTTCTTCACATGATCTTTAAAGAGAGAAAACAAAAAAAGCCCACACCATTGCCGGACAATGATATGAGCTTGATCACCAAGTGACTTTATGTAAGATGATGTTTTGACGGATTCATCGCAATGTTTTTATTTGCCGTTCATGTTTAAGGCTTTCATGACCACCTTTGTTGCCTCTGCAATAAGTTTATCATCATACTTGGCGTCCTTTTTATCCCTGCTGGATAATACTGCAAGAACGACAGGATCTCCTTTTGGCGGCCAAATGATGGCAATGTCATTCCGGGTTCCATATGATGCCGCTCCAGTTTTATCAGCCACTTCCCAACCGTCCGGCACACCGGCACGGATTAAGGCGTCTCCAGTGGTATTTCGTTTCATCCAATCGATTAAAAGCTCGCGTTTTTCACTTGGAAGTTTATCTTCAAGAGCAAAAGCTCGAAGGCTTGTGACAAGTGCTCTTGCTGTACTGGTATCCTGAGTTTCACCCGGATTCACTTCATTTAACTCTGGTTCGAATCGTTCGGGATTTGTAACCTCATCACCAATCTTCCTCAGTTCCTTTTTCAAACTTTCAGGTCCGCCAATTTGTTTAAGAATGAGATTCTGTGCCGCATTGTCACTATATCGAAGCGAAGCATCCGCAAGCTCTTTGAGCGTCATTCCCGTATCAACGTGCTTTTCCGTAATCGGGTTGTAGTTTACAAGATCATCACGTGTATATGTTATTCTCTGGTTCAGATCTTCTATTGATTTCTGTTGCAAAAGCACGCCTACAGTTAAAGCCTTAATCGTCGAAGCAAAAGCAAAACGCTCATCCGGCCGATACGCTACCGTCCGGTTTGTACCTGTATCCAATGCAAAGATCCCGAGTTTTGCATCAAATTGTTCCTCAAGTTTTGCAAAATCATCTTTCATCTCCGTCTTTTCATTCTTCTCGGCAGGTTGCGAGGCATTCGTTTGATTGTTAGCGCATCCTGCAAGCGCGACGCAAGAGAAAAGCAACACTGCTGCAGCCTTTTTCAGTTTTAAAGTACTGAACCATAATTTCATCAAAATCGTCTCCCTCCGTTTGAATATTTGATTGATCGTAACCAGATGAAGCACTCTTTCCACTATCCCTACAGTGTTATGGCTTGAACAATCACGAAACAATAATTGGTACGTACGATCTTTCAGCCGACTCAAACATCAAATCTTACAAATGTAGTCTTTGAAAGTATTACATATGTAAGATTTAAATGCAACCGTTTTTTCGGAAGGAAATGATGACCTCGTTTCCACCGGGGACAAATGAACGGAGGGAAGTGATGGAATTAAAAATGCAGAAACTGCATGTTCACTCCAGTTAAATTGACTTCTTAAAATGGCAAACCTATAATGAGAGTATTACATTTGTAAGTATAGGATGATTAAAATGAAAAAAATACCTCAAATCTCTGATGCGGAATTAGAAGTGATGAAAGTCATCTGGAAGCATTCTTCGATCAATACCAATGAGGTAATTAAAGAGTTATCCAAAACCAGTACATGGAGCCCTAAAACCATCCAAACCATGCTGCTGCGCCTCATTAAAAAAGGCGCTTTAAACCACCATAAAGAAGGACGGGTTTTCGTTTACACACCAAATATAGACGAAAGTGATTATATAGAGGTTAAGAGTCACAGTTTTTTAAACCGGTTTTACAATGGAACTCTTAATTCGATGGTATTAAACTTTTTGGAGAATGATCAGCTGTCAGGTGAAGAAATTAATGAATTGTATCAAATATTAGAAGAACATAAGAACAGAAAGAAGGAATGAAATGAGCAGTTCTTTCTTTATTCCCTTTTTGGTTAGTCAAATTCTATTGTCTCTGTTTTTTTCTATCATCATACTCATTAAAAAACTGCTCAGGACTCAAATCACTGTAGGCACCCACTATTATATTAGCGTGATTTCTCTTTTGGCATTGATCGCTCCTTTTATCCCCTTTCATTTTCTAAAAAGCCATCATTTTGACTGGATTCTGAATTTAGGAGGAGCTCAATCGGCCTTATCCCAAACCCACTCCACAGACAAGACGACAGAAGCAATCGGCCAACATGTAAACTGGGTGCAGGACTTTTCGTTGTCGATTGAACAATCGTCTTCCAAAATGATAGATTCAGCCTTTTTCGCAGTTTGGATATTGGGCGTTGCCGTTATGCTTTTGGCTACTCTTTATAGCAATCTAAAAATCGGCAAAATAAAAAAGAACCTGCAAATTGTTAACAACAAAGAGCTATTATCCCTTTTTCACACATGTAAAGAGGAAATACGCTTTCATCAAAAAGTCATTTTGGGCCGTTCTCCATTGATAAAATCCCCCATTACATTTGGGGTCATTCGTCCATATATTATCTTGCCAAAAGATATTTCAATGTTTTCAGCCGACGAAATGAAATGTGTTTTGCTTCATGAACTGTACCATTGCAAACGAAAAGATATGCTTATCAACTATTTTCTTTGCCTGTTGAAAATCGTCTATTGGTTTAATCCTCTCGTATGGTATTTATCAAAGGAAGCGAAAACGGAGATGGAGATTTCTTGCGACTTTGCCGTATTAAAAACGCTTGATAAAAAATTGCACCTCAAATATGGCGAGGTGATTTTAAAATTCACTTCAATTAAGCAAAGAACATCGTCTTTGTTAGCCGCTTCTGAATTCAGCAACTCATACAAACATATCAAAAGACGGATTGTTACAGTTGTCAACTTTCAGACGGCATCACCTTTGCTAAAGGCGAAAAGCGCCTTAGTGTTCACTCTTGTTCTTGGGGCCATATTAGCCGGTACTCCTTCTGTGTCTATATTGGCCATGCAAAAAGAAACACGCTTTTTACCCGGCACCAATGTAGAATACGAAGATTACAGCACTTTTTTTGATAAATTTTCAGCCTCAGGGGGCTTTGTCCTGTTTAATTCTAATAGGAAAAAGTATACAATATACAATAGGAAAGAAAGCACCTCCAGATTCGCACCTGCTTCCACCTACAAGGTGTTTAGCGCATTGCTCGCACTGGAATCCGGGATCATCACGAAGAACGACTCTCACATGACTTGGGATGGGACTCAATATCCGTATAAAGAATGGAATCAAGACCAGGATTTATTCTCTGCGATGAGCAGCTCCACAACATGGTATTTTCAAAAATTGGACCGGCAAATTGGGGAGGATCATTTACGTCATTATCTCAAATCTATACATTATGGAAATGAGGATTTTTCAGTCCCGGCCGATTATTGGCTGGATGGCTCTCTTCAAATTTCTCCACTTGAACAGGTCAATATATTAAAAAAGTTTTATGATAACGAATTTGATTTTAAACAGTCTAATATTGAAACTGTGAAAGATTCGATACGTTTAGAAGAATCAAATGGCAGGGTTTTATCCGGTAAAACCGGAACCTCGGTAATCAACGGGGAACTCCATGCCGGTTGGTTTATCGGGTATGTAGAAACTGCCGATAATACTTTTTTCTTTGCTGTTCATATTCAAGGTGAAAAACGGGCTGCCGGAAGCTCCGCTGCCGAAATTGCACTTTCCATTTTAGATAAAAAAGGGATTTATCCCTCCGTTTCCCGATAACAGTTTACTTTTTATTCTATGAACATGAATGATGCGCAAATCGATGAATGGTCCTTTCACATTCCTAATAATACGGAACTTGGAGGCAAGAACATGGAAACCCTTTATACAGAAAGATTGACTTTGAGAAAAATGGAATTGGAAGATGCAGATGTCCTCTGTCAATACTGGTCAGATCCGGAAGTCACAAAATATATGAATATCACGCCTTTTACAGACGTCTCACAGGCGCGGGACATGATCCAAATGATCAATGATTTAAGCCTTGAAGGGCAGGCAAACCGCTTTTCAATCATTGTGAAAGAAACGGATGAAGTCATCGGGACGTGCGGTTTTAATATGATCGACCAGGAAAACGGCAGAGCTGAAATCGGCTATGACTTAGGGAGAAATCATTGGGGAAAAGGCTTTGCTTCCGAAGCTGTTCAAAAGCTGATCGACTACGGCTTTACAAGCTTGAACCTCAACCGGATCGAAGCGAAGGTAGAGCCCGAAAACACGCCTTCAATCAAACTCCTCAACTCGTTATCCTTTCAAAAGGAAGGACTGCTAAGAGATTACGAGAAAGCGAAAGGAAGACTGATTGACGTATACATGTTTTCGCTGCTGAAAAGAGAATACGCTGGGTAACCGGCATGCAGAAGAGCTTCCTCTAAGGTGAGGAAGCTCTTTTTAACCCCTTTTTCCGGCGCTTTCGCTCAACCGCTTGGCTTCCAAAAAGAAAACCTGAATAAATTTCTTCGTGTTGACGCGGGCGGACGGCAAGGCGGCGGCAGAGTCTTTCTGCAGCTCTTTCATTTTTTTGCTGATGACAGTAAAGTCAAAAAAACGGGACGCATAGCTTTCAAACCGCGGATTTGAAAAATCTGTTAAACCGAGTGATGCGAAATGGTTTAGCGAATGGCTGACCGCCCGCCGTATCCGCTGCTCAGACGCTTTAATCTCCCTGTTGATCTCCACGGGTGAAGCAGCCGGCCCGAGCTTTTGCTCGGCAATCTGATGAAAAATCTGTTTGAGCGGCGGAAAGTCCTTTTCATATAATGAAGTCTGTTCATCATCAAACAAATACTGAAGGATGGCGAGTAAATCCTGGGACCCGCTCTCCCCGACGATTCCGAGTTCAGAAAGGAGAAATTCGCCCGTTTCCTGAATGCTTTTTTCCCTAAAGCCGTTTTTTCGTCCGCTGCCGAGACTCACGAGCCGGTTCAGCGAAGATTGTATGTCATGGATCGACCTTTCCAGCTCGATGCGCTCCTTGACTTTTTGAATGACGTTCAAGATTTCAATGCGGTTAATCGGTTTATGTATATAATATTCAATCCCCAAAGAATAGGCTTCACCGATCATTTCCTTCGATTCCACCTGGGAAATCATGATGATCTTCCCTGAGAAAGCGCCATACAAATGACGAACCGTCTCAATTCCGTCGCGGAGCGGCATTAAAAGATCGACAAACAAAATATCAATTTGCTGCAAATTCAGGACGTGGCCTTCCAAATCGCAGCCGTCTTCCGCTTCTCCGGCCACTTCTCCCAAATCTTCGTCTTCAATGATTTGTTTTAAAATCGATCGCACAGCACGGTCATCATCTGCAATAAAAAAACGCACAGGCCTTCACCCTTTCTGAATCAATTGTTGGACCGGAAGTCTGATCGTAAACACAACACCGCTTGCATCACTCTGAAATCGAATGCTCCCCCCGAGCTCCTCGACAGTTTCCTTCACATAAGACAAACCGATTCCGGTTGAAGGGGTTCCGAATTCATCATATTTTGACGTGTATCCCGGCTCAAACACCACATCCCCGACTTTCTCTGGAATGCCCGGTCCGTCATCTTCCACGCGGCATTCCAGCATGTCATCGGCGCGCCTATAGAGGCTGAGGCGGATGGAGCCCTGTCTTTGAATCGCTTCCACCGCATTCGCCATAATATTATTAATCACGGATAATACAGTATACACGTGGTATTTTGGATGTTCTCCGCCTATCGAATAATGAAAGTCAATGTCTTTTTCGAGCGATTCGGCATACTTTCGATTAATGCCGGTCACAAGCCGGACCAGATCTTCTGCCGCCATGTAGTCTCTGAAGCTTTCTTTCGAAATTAGTTTTGAAAGCCCGGCGAAAATGCGCTGGTTGTCTTTTTTGACCTCGTGGATTTCACCGGCGAGGCGCAGCACCTTCTGGCTGATCTGCCGGACAGAGGAATTGTTATCGCTCTGTCTATTTAAGAGCCTGTACAGCTGATAGGATTCGTTCGTAATCTCTTCAGTATTCTTCAACGTCTTTTTCAAATGAACGGTTTCTTCGTATAAATTTGAAACGATCATCAGCATGTGCTCATTTTGTTCGCGGATCTGCTTTTCCCGCGATTGCGTTTCATACAGCTTCATGACATTAAAAAAGCTCAGCACAATAAAGCTGTGGGAAAAAGCAATCGCCATCATGTCGCGGATCTTTCCCGGGGTGACGGTAGACTCGAACATCATATATTGAACGACCAGTTCGGCTCCATCGGCAATCAGTTCAATTCCGAAGCCCAGAAACCCGATGTAGAGCGGGCGAAATTGAAATCGCTTCACTTTTGCCAAGTAGAATAGAAACGCATATGTGAAATAAAAGAAAAAAGTCGGATAATGGTGATAAAAGGATGACAACCAATCGATCTGCCCCGGGCCGAATGCATCAAGCAGCACCCGAAACCCGACGACGGCCGCTCCCGTTAAAAAGCCGGACAGCACAGCCGGGACATTCCGCAGCAGCAACAAAAGAAAGAAAAAAGTTGGAACGCCGAAGCTGACCCGGAAGGTCTCGTTCAACGGATAAAACTTCAGCTCTCCTGCGAGCGGCACCGTTAACATCATCACTGTTAAGATATAGCCGTCTTTCTTTACAAGCCGGGCCGCCTTTTTCATCACGCTTCCCCAATTTCCACCCATCATGCTGATCCTCCATTACAAACGTGTTGCTTTATTTTGACTTTAACCGCACGTTTTCCGCAACTCCCATTTTACCCACAGTCGATTTGATTTTTAAATCAATTGGCTTATTTTTTAAATATTTTTGTCGCTTTTTGTAGGTTTATGTAGGTTCTATTATAAATTGAATGTATATTTTCTCTATTTGAAAACGCTTATATTTTCCCGCAACTCACTCCCTTGCGCAACCCAAACCCCTTTTCCCAGGAAAGAACAGGCTTTAAAACAACTTGTGCGGCAGAGGCTTATACCCCTTTGCCTTCTGCCGCCATGCCCTAATCACCGCTTTTTAGAGCCTCGTATTTTTTCAGCAAACCTGCAAGCTTTAACAGGTCAGATTGGAGGAAATTCGATGAATGAAGTATTGGAAGAACGCTATGACGCCCGCTTCTGGCAATCCCGCCTTGAAGATTTGGTTGAACATTACCGTCCTTTTTCCGCAAGCGGACGCAACGCCGAATACATTCCCGCTTTAGGAAAAATCGACTCTAACCAGCTCGGCATCTGTGTGATCGGTTCTGATCAAACGGTGATCAAAGCAGGAACTTGGGACGTATCATTCACACTCCAGAGCATCTCAAAGGTGGTCAGCTTTATCGCAGCGTGTTTGACGAAAGGGATTTCTTACGTATTAGACCGTGTTGATGTAGAACCGACGGGAGACGCGTTCAATTCAATCATCCGCCTTGAAATGCACAAGCCGGGAAAGCCGTTTAACCCGATGATCAACGCCGGAGCGCTGACCGTTGCGTCGATCCTACCCGGTGAATCGGCACTGGAAAAAATGGAGTCGCTTCATGAAGTCATTGAAAAAATGATTGGAAAACGGCTTGAAATCAATGAGGAAGTATTTCGGTCAGAGTGGCAAACCGCCCATCGGAACAGAGCATTGGCCCATTATTTAAAGGAAACCGGCTTCCTCGAAGCAGACGTCGAAGAAACGCTTGAAGTCTATTTGAAGCAATGCTCCATGGAAGGAAGCACTGAAGACATCGCCTTGATCGGCATGATTCTCGCAAATGACGGATATCACCCTCTCCGCCAAGAGCAGGTGATCCCGAAGGATGTCGCCAGGCTGACAAAAGCTTTAATGCTGACGTGCGGCATGTACAATGCTTCAGGAAAATTCGCGGCCTTTGTCGGCATTCCGGCAAAGAGCGGCGTCTCCGGCGGAATCATGTGCGCGGTGCCTGCCAGCATGAAAAGAGAACAGCCTTTTCGGCATGGATGCGGCATCGGCATCTACGGTCCGGCGATTGACGATTACGGCAACAGCATGACGGGCGGAATGCTGTTAAAACATATAGCCCGTGAATGGGATCTCAGTATTTTTTAAAATCACAAAAAAGAGGTGAAAGCATGCAGCAATTCCTTCAAGAAGTCATTGTTGTCACAAATGATTTTCTTTGGTCAAAACTATTAATTATTATGCTTCTGGCTTCAGGACTGTTTTTTACTTTTAAATCGAAGTTCTTTCAAGTTCGCTTGCTGAAAGACATGTTCCGGGTTTTAAAGGAAGGAGCACCCGACAAAAACGGAATCTCTCCTTTTCAGGCTTTTTGCATTAGCATGGCCGCGAGAGTAGGCACAGGAAATATTACGGGGATTGCGATCGCCATTGCCTTGGGCGGACCCGGCGCTATCTTTTGGATGTGGATCATCGCCATCATCGGTTCGGCGTCAAGCTTTGTCGAAAGCACGCTGGCGCAAATTTATAAAATAAAGGATAAAGACGGCTTCCGCGGCGGCCCTGCTTACTATATGGAAAAGGGTTTGAAAAAACGCTGGATGGGTGCGCTGTTTGCCGTCTTGATTACATTATCCTTCGGAATCGTGTTTAACGCGGTCCAGTCCAATACGATAACGGTCGCTTTTGAAAACTCATTCGGCACAGACCGTCTTACACTGGGGATTATTATTACCATTGCCTTCGGCATCATTACCTTCGGCGGTATCAAACGGATCGCCAAGCTGTCCGAATATATTGTCGTATTTCTCGCCGTCTTATATATCGGCGTCGCCGTTTTTGTCATGCTGATGAACATTACGAAACTGCCGGACGTCATCTCTTTGATTGTCGGTCATGCGTTTGGCCTTGAACAAGCGGCAGGCGGAGCCATCGGCGCAGCGCTAATGAACGGAATCAAACGCGGCCTCTTCTCGAATGAAGCCGGGATGGGCAGCGCGCCGAATGCAGCAGCCGCAGCGACAACGAGCCATCCTGTCAAACAGGGTCTTGTCCAGGCTTTAGGGGTTTTCACGAGCACTTTGGTGATTTGTTCAAGCACAGCTTTTATCATTTTGTTTTCCGATGCGTATCAAGAACCGGGGCTGAGCGGAATCGAGTTGACGCAAGCATCGCTCAGCACGCACATCGGAGCATGGGCCTCAGGCTTTCTTGCCATTATGGTGTTCCTGTTTTCTTTCAGCACCTTAATCGGAAACTACTACTATGGAGAAACGAATATCGAATTCCTGCACACGAACAAAGCATGGCTCTTCATTTACAGAATCTGTGTGCTTGCGATGGTTATCTTCGGATCGGTATCAAAAGTCCAGCTTGTGTGGGACCTCGCCGACTTGTTCATGGGCTTGATGGTCATCGTCAACTTAATCGCGATTTTCCTGCTGTCAAAAGTGGCATTTGCCGCCTTGAAAGACTATGTGAAACAGCGAAAAGCTGGAAAAGATCCGGTCTTTTATAAAGATGCTCTTGAAAACCATGAAGGCGTCGAATGCTGGGAACGCTCCGGCACCGAACAAAAAACCGAAAGCAAAAATGCGATATAACACAAGCCGCCGTATCCGGCGGCTTTCAGCTTGTCGACAAAGCCACAAAAAGTGGCTTGATCGACAAGCTTTTTTTGTTAAAATGTGAGTGAAATCTAGTTTTTGGAGGTTTTTCCATGTTGTCTAAGCACTCTAAAGATCAGCGCGAACAGCTTGAAGTCTTTGCCTTAAGTGAACTTGTCCCGG